>NZ_AP028155.1:4452500-4752500 GCF_033096445.1 Butyricimonas faecihominis | reverse complement strand
TCCGGCAAATCTTCATTAAAGGCATCACAGGATACGAGTATCCCAGCACCAATCATCAGTAGCCCAACGATCAGTAAATTTATATGACTTTTGAAATTCATTTCTTTCTTTTTTGGCGTTCCATTCTACTAATGGCAGACAACATCTCCTCCCATACCAAGAGGTATAAGCTTGTGAGGGACAAACGTCGTCCCCCACAATTTGACAAAATCATCGAACTGATTATAATTCTTCAGTTTGAGTATACCAAGTCCAAGGATTCACGTTAATTCTGATAGACAAATATTTGTCCTCATCCTCATCTTTCGTACCCGGATCCGGTTTCGGAATATTCGGATAACCCGGATTGTTTACCTTAGAAATATGCACGTCGTAAACAGAGTTACGAACCACTCCGAATTCTCCGAATTCATTGTAAACCTGATCAGTATCGTCATGTTTAATCATAATCGGATAGTAATTTACTCCACCCTTGTAGTAAGATACGGTTCCATGACGGTAAGCTCCATAATTTTCCACGTTACTTCTTTTCAGATTAAAATTAGCAACCACCTCATCAGCTCTCGCTTCGGGAGTTCCACTACCCCTGTCAATCGATACCTCCGGAGTTCCGATAGCTACCAGATACTTATTCACAGTTTGGGATAATGCTGCAGTATAGATAATACTAGGATCCTTATCCTCGCTGGTGTACTTGTACAACAATTCCGCTTTAATATAATCCATCAACAAATTCCAAGTATAGTACCCGCCATTAACCATAAGCCAATCTGCACCTGCCATCAATTCTCCATGATTCACATTATCCGCAGGATTATCGTAAACATTCTTATCCGGAGTAACCAATCCTTTCGGAGAGTAAATAACTTTAAACAGGACCTGAGTTGTGTAAGCCCACACGTTATGCTCGGCTGTTTGGGTGTTCTCAAGACAATACTCCACGTTGTTCACGGATATTTCAGTCGGATGCCAAGCTCCGGAAGCTATATTCGCTGCATCCATCTCGTAATTATATTCTTGCAAATAACTTGTAAAATTCGGGTCGGACATCAAGGGTTGTACGTCATGATTCGGATCCTTTCTATATGACCCCAGATCATACTGGTCAAAAGGAGTGATACATCCTCTCGGAGTCTCTTCCATCCATGTCTTCACACGCTCAGATACCGGGAAATATTTCTTGTTCGTTGCATTCAAAACCCAACCGGGTTCAGAGATATTCGCCTGCAAATTATTAGCTGCGATATTACCGTTGTCAGTATATACCCGAACCTTTGCCACGGCACGGTCTATATGAATAGAAAGCGGTTGGCTCTCAGCCTTTGATGCTGAATTATAAAGAGTCAGATCTGTCTCATCTCCATTGGGAAGAGATGGCTCCAAACCACCTTTAGCATTCGTCATCATGAAATAAGAGGGTGAGGATAACGAGGCTATAGCCACAATAGCTTGATTAAACTCATTATAAGTACTAACGTTCGTAGGTAAATCTGGACTTGGATTTGCAATCACCAGAATCCGTTTAGAAGCAGCCGGAACTTTAAAAGCCGTCCCCAGAATTCCTTCCGGTTGTCCGGGTTCTCCCGCTTCTGTATCAGAACCTACAGTAAAAGACTTATCAGCAGTCACATTATGTGCCGCATCAAAGAAAATAACCCGAAGTTTACTCACGGTAGATTCTGCCGGAGTTCCCATCTCCTTATCCGGGTTATTCAATGCCCTACCCAAGGCCTTCGCTGCGGCAGTCTTAATATCCAAAGAGATCCACGCCTCCCCGGTAGGATCCGTTACAATCCCGTCATCATCATCATCTCGACCGATATGGTCATTACTACACGCCGCAAACAACAATACTAAAAGTGTCGCAGCAAAATAATACATCTTCTTCATAGTTACAAAGTTTAATTGAAAATTGGTTGTTTGTTTGTTAAAAAATTGATTGGTTTATTTATCAAATTATTATCAATTGATTCTATCTCTACTCTTATTTATAAATCACCCTAGATTTCATTTCCTGATCATTCGCTTTCTTCTTACCAAGCTCCTCCAAGTTTTTTCCTGCAACTTCAAGCCCGGCATCCGAAGCTGCCTGCAAGAATCTTTCGGCAGCATCGTAGTCACCCTTCAAAAGGGCCAACACTCCCGCAGCATTCGCATATTCCGGTAATTCCTGATGTTTCACCTGAGCCAAGAATTGACCTGCCGTTTCCGTGTCTCCGCGAGAAAGTGCCGCTATTGCCGCATTCAATTTAGCAACATCATCTTCCGGGAATAATCTCACGGCAGTTTCAAACACGTTGATAAACTCACGAGATCCATTCGGGTAAGTATTTGCCACCAAGTACATCTCATTCAAACTCAAGTTCTGCGGACGCACCTTTATAATCTCCTTCGCTTCCTCCACGTTGAAGTTCTTAACATGGTACTCAACCTTGCAAATGGCAACACGCAATCCCGGATAAACATTTCGAAGCAAATAACGATAAGGCACCCCTCCCTGCAACTTCATCAAACGTTCTTTTCGCTCCTGCCCGTCATAGTTATCTATGATTGATTCGACCGCAGTTTTGTAAGTGACATCAAGATTCGCCAAGGCTTTGCGCAAACCTTCCCAGTTCTCACCACCGAAAACGATGTGGTAAAGTGAAGGAGCAAACGAGTAACGTCTTGCCAGATAATTCTTCAACGCCAAAGCTCGTCCTTCAGACAATCGTTTATTACCGGCCAAAGAACCTTCCGGAGAAGCATACCCGATAAGATCCAAGCGGTTAATCGTAATATCATGGTCAACATGCAATTCATCAATCATCGCCCGAATCTTCGCTAGCTCCACGGGATTATTCATGTATTCCGGCTGAATATAAGTCTGGTTCACCTCGAAGTCCAGAAAAGCCTCTACTTGTTTTTCCCGGTTTTTAATTGGTTCGGGTACGGGTTGCACGTAAGCCAGATGGGGTACCACCCGGTAAGGAACCGGAATGAAATCCAGCTTCACGGTATCAATGGTCTCCACTTCCATCCAAGCCACTTCCCCACAACCACATTCATCTTTCTGAACGTCCAGATAGGCTTCCGCCATCCAAGCTTCGAAAGGAAGAGTATAGCGATACTCTATCGTTTGATTTTCAGCCTTCACGTTTCTCACCACTTGATAATGGGCCGGGTAAGCCGATCGTTCCGAGGAACTCATCAGGGAAAGAACCCGCTCGTAGGTTAAGTACTCGTTACGCCCTTTAAGCGAAACTTTGGGAAGTTCAAGCGTGTCCGAAGAGGACACTAACCGGGGGATAATATCTACTGCCCCGGCAGACTTCACTTTCACGTGGTCCAAGACAATATCCATTTCCACGTAAAGCGTTTTCCCCGCTTGTAACACTCGTACCGGATTGACATTAATAGTTCCGGTATAAGAGGATTTTGACTGGGCTGCCGAAGTTAATGTCCCTAGCAAGAAGGCAATCAACACGCAAGCCGTGTATCGTATCATTATTTTCATACTTTACTTGATTAAATAGATTAGTGAAATACCGACCTTTGTCGGACCGAAGTAATTCCGATTTCCGGATTTTAACCGGGAACCGCATTCGGCACATGGGTACTTGTCATACACGATACGGGCATATCCCAATCCGAGAGTGGCTTCAATCCCCCAACGTCTTTTCAGAATCCAAGCGTGACCGACAGAAATCCCGGCTCCATAAAGATGTCCCTCGTACCGATTTTGTTTCATGTTCTCGCTGATAAAAGACCAGTCCGGCAAATTACCCACGTTAAAATCAGCATAATGAGCATGCAAACCGATAAATGTCCGCCGAAAGCGTTCACAAAACCAGTAACGAACCTCAGGCTGTATGCCCCAATGTCGCAAACGTGTCCCGTCATTAAACTTCCACGGGTTCAGATTCACCGGCACATCCAGCGTCCACTTCCGGGCCAAGCTAAATTCCACGCCTAGATTAAAGGTCGTTGTTGCATCGTATAACAGGTTTGTCTTCACGGCCACTTTCTGGGCATGCACCTCAGGAATAGCACAACAGGCAAGTAAAAAAATAAATATTAATCGTAGTTTCTTCATAGTTTCTTTTTTAGTTGATCCGCATTATCAGGAAGGATATGTCGCTTGAGTTACATAAACTTTTATTCTTTGAGTTGATCCTTTACCTATCGAGACATACACAATTCCCTCCCGGCGACTAGATGATCCGTTTTCTTCGATTTTCAAGTTAATCTTTCCATCGTCCACGTATATATAATCCGGGTCATTACGGATCTCCCCGTTCCCGGGAGCTAATTGTAGCCAACCATGATTCGCGTAATCCTCCACGAAAGCCGAAACATAATACCCGTTATTAATAAATTCACCAATTGTCCTAGCATTAGCAGAAATCATATCTTGCCTTCTAACCGAGATAATCTTCCTGAGATTACCAAGATACAATTCAATCTCTCCCGAATCAAAACCTGCCAACATCTGAATCTCAACCTCTAAAGGCGAAGTCGTTGAAACCGGAATCTTTCCATCAGCAGGAGAAACAATCTTCAAGTTGCTCGTCAACGAGGTAATCGTCCTTTTTTCCGGGAACTCGGTCTTACAATCCGTGATCAAAGTAAAAGCCGTGTATATTCTAGTTGTTCCCGCACTTGCATAAATCTCAAAATGAGAATTCGTTACACCAAGATAATACTCGTTATTACTCACAATCTCATAGGCTGATTTATCTTGTACCAAAATAGTATAATCCAGATTCGTGTTCGACGCAAGAGAAGCTTTGACATCAGCTATCGAACTAAATCCTCTCCCCTTGATAGAAGTGATCGTAAAAATATACTCCGTGTTACGCTGGATATTCAACATATTCCGGTTATCATCCACGAGAGCCATCTTGTAAAAAAAGGATTCTCCGTTATAACGTCCTCGAATAATAAGATAAGTATCATTCGACGATGTATGAGTTTCGTAAACATAGAGAGGATTATCCCCCGTTGTTTGTTCTTGCGGCATAATCTCGTCCGTTTCCACTATATCTGATATATACGAATTATCCCCTCTATATTCCACTAAATTTTCGACACCAATATTCTGTTCCAGTGTTTCGGTTAAATTATGCAGTCTCGAACTCTTAGCCACATTCGTCACCGTGGTAATTCCATCCAGTATAAAACCGGGAGCCGTGTTTCTCACGACAATCCTCCCGACAGCACGTTTCAACTGCATCTGGGGCATGGTCACCCCGGTACCAATCCTAGGCAAATCGATCAAATCACTCATAGGCAACTTTTGCCCAACATAAGGCACCGTGTTCTGCGGATCTGTCAATGCCGCCGTATGCAAATTCTCACAAGCATAAGCAAGGGTCTTATTTTCAAGACAAGTACTAAAGTTCTCCGTTGAAAACGCGTATGGCATATTCCCCACGTAAAAATGACTTGCCGGATTTGCCAGTATCAACAGCCGACAGGCATCAGAAGATTCCGTCAGGTAAACATACGTTTTACCATTAAGTTCATCTGCCTGAACCGCCTCTACAAATTCCGCATTCCCATCTGTTCCCCGAAAAACAAGAACCCAAATTCCTTGCTCCACGGCTGTTTCACTCGCGCTAGCCCGGGCCACAGGTAACCCGTAAGCTCCGGTTTTAGTGAATAGCTCGAACCTGATTTTTTCATCTGTAACCACAGGCCCTCCCCTTTCATCCTCTTTTATCGAACACGCCGAAAAAGATAATAACAACGTAAATAATATCAATATTCCCTTATACATCACTCATCAATTTGAACTCATTTCATCTTTCACGCAACGGATTGAATAACCGAATGTCGGCAAAATATGCAGGTGCCCGGGATTCCAGCCGGCAATCTCCACTGACCAAACTGATTTCACGATACTTCCTTGTGCAGTAGCCGTATTCGGTCCCGTAGATGAACTCCAATAATATCCAGTCTCACCAACATATTCCAGATATCCACCCCGATCCAAACGACGTCCCGCGGCCGGGAAAAAAGTCGAGGCATTATTTTCCGGATTATAAACCAATGTTCCCCGGTAAGCCACACTTGGACTGTTTATGGAAACCCCAACTCCCAGTCGAGCTGTAAGCCTTGAAGTTGTTGCAATCTGTACTTTCATCGGACGTCGATCATAGTAACCATCAGCGTAAAAACCAAACAATAAATTTATATCCTTATTGGCCACGTACGCTGGTGAGGTCTTCTCCCTGATCGCTATTTTCTCGTTTTCTTCATCTCCTTTTCCAACAAGGACCTCTGTATCGGGAATGGTCTCCCCCTGCCAAGGATTTAGCCATAAAGATTGCCTCCATTCCGAGAACGCGATATTCTCTTCTCCCTTAATCCGTTCCGTGACTGTAATTCCGTTAACATCAACATAGCCATTCCCGTACCTATAATTCGGGTAAGGTCCATTATATGAAACCTGATCAATATACCCATCTGACGGGCGATGATAACCGGGAGGACAAACCTCAACCTCTTCCCCATAGCCATACTCGTATTGCTCGTCAGACCCGGACGATGCCCATATTGGAATCTTATTCCAGTATTGGGTAGAGGTCCAGTAACCTTCGGGAGAATCCGTATTATATGGCAATGCAGGATTGTAAGCCCGGCGAATAAAGTCAGCCATATCCTCGTCTGTCTTGCTTAATGCCCACTGGTAAAAAGCTCCTGCCTGCGTGGGATAATCGACAAACTTGGCATCCCGCTTGGATGTCTTCGCGTACAAGCCCACGTAATCTTCTGTTTTATTCTTCAATTCACGATCCGTAATATTAAAGGCCGAGAATTTTCTGGCATAGGCACGAGACTTACCTTGTAATGGCCCGTCAAGTATACTCGATTGCGGATTCATGATATAATCAGCTGCCTCCCCTTGTCGGAGGTAAAGTTTATACGACGGACGCCAGCCGTTTTCAACCGTAGTTGCCTGCGTAAAAGTCAGTGTAACCGTGGCATATCTTGGAGCCTTCTCCCCGGTACTTCCCGCATTTGGATTAGGACTTCTCCAACCAACACGGAAATAAACACGTCCCCTACCATTTATCTTAGTTCCACCACTTTCCATTTCCCCCTTCTTATATTCATTCGGACGCACGGGATATTCCTCCGGCTTACCGGGATTATCCGTTCCGACATAAGGATCGAAACTAGGTGTCGTACTCAATATAACTTGATCTTTATAAGGTTCGTCAACTTCCACTTCCCAATACCCTAAAGCATAATCCTGTTTTTCCAAACGTGGTAATTGCGTGGAAATAATCCGTTCGCCAACCTCATTTTCCCGGAAAAAAGCACCTATATATCCATAACCATTCCAATGGTCACCTTGAAAATGCGCACCATACTGGCTCGTATTCACCGTTATCTCCCGTTGAAGGCTGTTCTTCCCATTCTCATCCTCCGCCGACAATATCAGCCGGAAAATAGAATGCCGCCCATCAGGATTTACCAGAGAAGTCTCCACGTCCATGTTGTACTCATCCAATAAAATATCCATATACCCGGTTCCCTCTCCACGTATAACATCATAAGTATATGCAAAACGTGTCGTTGAATTTTCCCCCGCAGCAAGTATAAGATCGTTAAATACCTTCTCCGTCTTCATCGTCTTAGAACCCGCAACAATCACGTCCGGCAACACCTTCACGACAGGCATATTCGAAGAGAATGTAATTCTGGCCCCGTTAAAGTCGGTAATGTTCACACTTATATCCGAAACATTCAGATAACGATTCTGCGCTTCCCATCCATGTTCTTCCTTTCCCCAAGGAGTAACTTGAATATTGATATTTATCGGGTCCTTGATAACGCCCGTAAGCAAAAGTGCCGAATTGTAAGGTAACGTGTAATTGTCCTTTGAAGCACCACTCACGCCCGCAGTTTGTATCTTTAAATAACAGGAAGGGCTATGTCTCTCTTCCAAATCCACCTTAAAAGTAATAGCCTTACTATCATCATTTTCAGGAGTAAAATTACTGAAAGGCAAAATAAAACGTGTAATCTTTTTTACCCAAACAATACCACGAGACCGCTGTTCCGCGCTAGGCGTAACACTTGTAAAATAACCGGCATCATCCGCCAAAGTATATTTCCGGGTTTTATTTCTACCAAGTGATGTATTACTTGCTGACATCAATGTAATCCCCTCCGGAACATTAAAGAAAGTAACCCCTTTAAAATAATCTGTCAAATCTTCTTCTCCTTCCAACACGACATCCACACGTGTTGCCAGTCTTTCCAACTGCAACTCGATCTGACGCTGTATCTCTCCTCCGTCCACTCTCGCTCCATCCTGTCCCGGAAGGACCTCTACATTCTCCAACTTCTGGAACATCGGAATAGAAACACTCGATTGAAAAGCTTGTTCCGGGTACATGATACTTTCAAGATCAGCATACTCATAGATTCCATTTAATGCATCTACAATAATCACAATATTCGGCTCATTAGCCAAGAATACGAAATCATACGTACCATCATCTATCGGATGGTTAATTACTTCATTCAGCTCTGCATAATACAATTTATTGCTCACGCATCGCCCCGTATTTTTATTAAATGCAAGAATCCGAAGTCGCTCGATCTCGTTGTCAAGTGGATCCGTTGAATTCAACAGACGTCCTCCTCGCACCTGTAAATATGCCGCTGCATTCTCTGCATCATCCGCTTTCAAGCGTTCTTCAATACAGGACATCAGTAGCACAGATGCCAGAATTATCCCCAAAATATGTATTTTCTTAATCATTCCTTCCAACTATAAATAGCCTTATACACTCATATTATATTGGGATAAACAAAAAGATGTTATTTTACTTCAAACAATACCTGTATGACCGATTATTATCAATCATCATGATTACTTTATAAAATAAGTAACTACCTTTGTCATCTGTAAAAAAATACCTGATTATTATCCATTATTCCTTTTCATTTTATACATTACAAAAATACTTTCAGGAAATCAAGAATTAGTACTATTTATAGTGTATTTACAATCTATTATGCCTCTAATGAAGTAATTAAAATTAACAAATGACCCGCATTTAGGTAATTTTACTATATGCAGGCACATTTTGTTTCATTTTTCAAAATATATTAAAACGGAGGCACGGATAACAAAAAAGAGTTGTATTTATAGCTTGACAGGGAATCCCACACAAAAAAGATCGCCCGGAAATAAATTCCGAGCGATCTTTTTCTATTATTAAGGAGTATTACTCGCCGTATTTCATTTCTGCACGACGCTTGTAACCTTCATAACGCCATTTAGCGTCAGACTGAGTCTTGGCAAACAATTGCTCAGCTTCTTCCGGAGCAGCCTTCAACAAGGAGTTGAAACGAACTTCACCCATCAGATAGTCACGGAATTTACTATAATCCGGCTCCTTAGAATCCAATTGGAACGGGTTCTTACCCTCTTCTTCCAATGCCGGGTTATAACGGTATAATTGCCAGTATCCGCATTCAACAGCCTTCTTCTCTTCAGCTTGAGATTTACCCATGCTTGCTTTCAGACCGTGGTTGATACACGGAGCGTAAGCGATGATCAATGAAGGTCCGTCATATGCCTCTGCCTCTTTCAAAGCTTTCAAATATTGAGCTTGGTTAGATCCCATAGCAACTTGTGCAACATACACATAACCATAAGACATTGCCATTGCACCCAAATCCTTCTTGCGAACACGTTTACCGCTGGCAGCAAATTTAGCCACGGCACCAACAGGAGTTGATTTAGAAGATTGACCTCCAGTATTTGAATATACCTCGGTATCAACCACCAATACATTCACGTTATGACCGCTTGCTAACACGTGATCCAAACCGCCGTAACCGATGTCGTATGCCCATCCGTCACCACCGAAGATCCATTGAGATTTCTTCGTGAAGTAAGCCTTCAATTCTAAAATCTCTTTAGCGATAGCTGAATTTTCTTTAGCTAACGCAGCAGACATATTGTCGCTGACAGCTAAAGTCTTCTCTCCATCCTCGAAAGCAGCAAGCCATTCGTTAACAGCAGCCTGAGTTTCGGCAGAGAAACTTGACAAGTTTTCTTCCAACAATCTCTTAGCACGGTCACGCAAACGGTTATTACCTTCTGCCATACCAAGACCATACTCAGCATTATCCTCGAACAATGAGTTAGCCCAAGCCACACCACGTCCTGATTGATAATTCTTACAATACGGAGTTGAAGGAGCTGAACCTCCATAGATTGAGGTACATCCGGTAGCATTAGCCACCATCATTCTCTCTCCGAACAATTGAGTAATTAATTTAATATACGGAGTCTCACCACAACCAGCACAAGCTCCGGAGAACTCGAACAAAGGTTGTTGGAACTGAGAATTTTTCACGTTATTCGGCTCAACTACTTTCTTGTAGCCAACCTTTTTATCCATGTATTCGAAACGAGCGATTTCAGATTCTTGAGATTCAAGCGGTTTCATTACCAATGCTTTCTCCTTAGCCGGACAAACATCGGCACAGTTACCACAACCCGTACAATCTAACGGAGATACTTGAATCTTAAACTTCAATCCTGCAAGTTCCTTACCAATAGCCGGCTTGGTTTCTGTTCCGGCAGGAGCGGCAGCTAATTCAGCGTCAGAAATCAAGAACGGACGAATAGCAGCGTGAGGACAAACGTAAGCACATTGATTACATTGAATACAATTATTCACTTGCCATTCCGGAACATTAATAGCGATTCCGCGTTTTTCGAACTTAGAAGTTCCGGCAGGGAAAGTTCCGTCTTCACGTCCAGCAAATGCACTAACAGGAAGATCATCCCCTTTTTGTGCGTTCATCACGTCAACCACGTTACGGATAAATTCCGGACGGTTTTCGTCACAAACACATACTTCGTCTTTCAAGTTTGCCCATTCAGCAGGAACAGTAACTTTCACTACGTTTTCAGCCAAACCACCCGCATCAACAGCAGCATAGTTCATCTTCACAATAGCCTCACCCTTCTTTCCGTATGACTTGTCGATAGCTTTTTTCATCTCACTAACAGCCAAATCGTAAGGAATCACGTTCGTGATTTTAAAGAATGCAGACTGCATGATCGTGTTCGTACGGTTACCCAAACCTAATTGTTGACCGATCTTCGTTCCGTTGATAATATAGAAATTAATTTCGTTTTCAGCCAAATAACGTTTCATTGCATTCGGAAGATGCTCTCCCACCTCTTTTTCATCCCAAAGAGAGTTTAACAAGAAAGAACCACCTTTCTTCAAACCTTTCAATACATCATACATGTGAATGTATGCAGGCACGTGACAAGCCACGAAGTCAGGAGTAGTTACCAAATAGGTTGAACGAATAGGATCATCCCCGAAACGAAGGTGAGAAGCCGTAAAACCTCCTGATTTCTTAGAGTCATAAGCGAAATAAGCTTGGCAATATTTATTGGTAGCTCCACCGATAATCTTGATAGAGTTCTTATTAGCACCTACAGTACCGTCAGAACCTAATCCGTAGAACTTAGCCTCATACATGTGGTCTGAGTTCACTTTTACTTCCGGTTCAATAGGAAGAGAACGGAAAGTTACATCATCCACGATACCAAGAGTGAATTGGTTCTTCGGCTCGTTCATAGCCAAGTTCTTGTAAACAGCAATGATTTGTCCCGGAGTTACATCCTTAGAACCTAATCCATAACGTCCGCCAACGATCACCGGGGCATTCTTCTGACCATAGAACACGTCTTTCACGTCAAGATACAACGGATCTCCGTTTGCACCCGGCTCTTTCGTACGGTCAAGCACTGCAATACGTTTTACCGTAGCAGGAACAGCTTCCATGAAATATTTAGCAGAGAACGGACGATACAAATGAACAGCGATCATACCCACTTTCTCGCCATTAGCAAGCTTGTAATCGATCACCTCACGGATAGTCTCGGTTACAGAACCCATAGCGATAATGATATTCTCGGCATCTTTAGCTCCGTAATAAACGAACGGACGATAGGTACGACCGGTAATCTTGGACATTTCATCCATATAACCAGCCACAATATCAGGAACTGCATCGTAGAACTTGTTAGCCGCCTCTCTCCCCTGGAAATACACATCCGGATTTTGAGCGGTTCCCTTTGTTACAGGGTTCTCAGAATTCTGAGCCCGATCACGGAACTCCTGCAAAGCCTTCATGTCAACCAAGCCACGAATATCTTCCATATCCAACTCTTCGATCTTCTGTATCTCGTGAGAAGTACGGAAACCGTCAAAGAAATTAACGAAAGGAACTCTTGACTTGATAGCCGTCAAGTGTGATACAGCAGAAAGGTCCATTACTTCCTGTACAGAACCGGAAGCCAACATAGCAAAACCAGTTTGACGGGCAGCGTAAACGTCTGCATGATCACCAAAAATAGAAAGTGCATGAGCAGCCAAAGCACGAGCACTCACGTGGAACACGCAAGGAAGTAACTCTCCTGCAATCTTATACATATTAGGAATCATCAATAATAATCCCTGAGAGGCCGTATAAGTCGTGGTTAACGCACCAGCTTGCAAAGAACCGTGAACAGCTCCGGCAGCACCTGCCTCTGATTGCATTTCCATCACTCTTACTGTCTCCCCGAACAGGTTCTTTCTACCTTTAGCAGCCCATTCGTCTACATACTCGGCCATCGGTGATGACGGAGTAATAGGATAGATACACGATACCTCGCTGAACATATAAGCTACATGAGCAGCGGCCGCATTACCATCACATGTGATAAATTTCTTTTCTTTTGCCATTTTTTTAAACATTAACTAACAATAGTTGATCACTCTATTTAAGATTTTTATTTCTCTCAATACACAAAACCGGCAAGCCACAAGGGTATAACATTCTTTTTACCTCGTTCGATCATATCGGTCATCAGAATTACTGAATCCCGGACTCGCCCTTTATCTCCTTGTTGCCGTACGGAAACCTCATATTTCTGGTTCACGAACAAATCTTCATTTCCAGAAAAATTCAATTTTGCCACGGCACATAATTGACTAATTAAAAATGTTTTCCGAATCATCAATGAATCTGTCTGATCCAGACAAACCGCATTCAGCAAATTGGGATTATGCAAAAATACTTGATTCGGTTTTAATCCGTTCTCATCATCACTTTCCCGATCAAACAACAAGGTCAACAACCGAGCATTCTTCATGTAATGCAGGTAATTTAACACCGTTGCACGAGAAACACCGATCTGGGCACTCAACTTACTGATATTAATATTACTATTACCATTTGCCACGATAAAAAGTAATTGTTTCAATTTTGTCAAGTACTTCAGCTCGATTTGATTATTGTACGGAATATCAAACTCCAATGTTAAGTTGATGTTTTTCAGTAAATAATCAATATGTGATTTCTCCTCCAAATATATGGGATAATAACCATATTTCAAATAGTTATTAAAAAAAGCTAACGGGCGTACTTTCTCCAAAATATCATTCACGATCTCCTCGTGATGTTCCACGATTTCCTCGAAAGAATAAATGGGAAACTTATATCCCGTTTCTAGCTCCAAAAACTCCCGAAACGACAAACCGCTCAGGTTGTACATCTCCACGATTCCATGCAAATATTTGTTGGATTTGACCCGCAAAATAGAAGATGCGGTAAAAACGATCTGCAAATCCGGGAAACGATCATAAGCCTCCCGCAATTCCCGATCCCAGTTTGGATACTTATGGATCTGATCCAGCAACAATACTTTCCCTCCCAGCTTGTAGAAACGTTCCACGAAATTAAACAATCCTTCCATCGCAAAGAACAAGTTATTGATGTTCACGTAAAGACAAGAAGGATCGTCCTTGTAATGATCCTTGCAAAAGTCTAGTAGGAAATTGGTCTTTCCCACACCACGACTTCCCTTTATCGCAATCAACCGGGCACGAGAATCTATCGTATCCAATAAACCGCGACGGATAGCCGACGTCCTTTCTTTCATCAGGATCTTATGCGTGTTACGTAAACTCTCCATTTTTTATTCTTTGCAATGCAAAGGTAATAAAAAAAGCATAGTTTTGTAATCTACATGTTGCAAAACATACATTTCATTGCCATTTCATACATCCCAATGAACATTCATTCACGCATAACCCGCTACACCATTGCGATATAAGCACGTACTTAAAATGATTCTATATTTGAGGCATCAAAAAAGCGAGGCCAAATGAACTCGCTTTTCCATATTATAAAACTTATAAAACTATTTATCATTCATCGAGATCAAGAATTCCTCGTTAGATTTCGTCTTTTCCAAACGATCCTTCACGAATTGCATCGCCTCAACAGAATTCATATCCGTCAGATAGTTACGCAAAATCCAGATACGGTTCAACGTGTAGTCCTCCAATAACAAGTCATCACGACGCGTACTTGATGCCGTAATATCCACAGCCGGGTAAATACGACGGTTGGACAACTTGCGGTCCAACTGCAACTCCATATTTCCAGTACCCTTGAATTCCTCGAAAATCACGTCGTCCATTTTTGAACCGGTCTCTGTCAACGCGGTTGCCAGAATCGTCAACGAACCACCATTTTCGATATTACGGGCTGCACCAAAGAACCGTTTCGGTTTGTGTAATGCATTTGCATCCACACCACCGGAAAGCACCTTTCCAGATGCAGGAGATACCGTGTTATAAGCACGAGCCAGACGAGTAATTGAATCCAACAGGATCACCACGTCATGCCCACATTCTACCATACGCTTAGCTTTTTCCAACACGATATTGGCCACCTTCACGTGACGCTCTGCCGGCTCGTCGAAAGTAGAGGCAATCACCTCCGCATTCACGCTACGAGCCATATCGGTTACCTCTTCCGGACGCTCATCAATCAACAGGATAATCAAATACACTTCAGGATGATTGGCTGAAATTGCGTTAGCAATTTCTTTTAGCAACATCGTCTTACCCGTTTTCGGCTGAGCCACGATCAAACCGCGCTGTCCTTTACCGATCGGGGCAAACATATCCACCACACGAGTAGAAATCGTAGCCCGCCCACTTCCGGTAAGATTGAATTTTTCATTCGGGAAAAGCGGGGTCAAGTGATCAAACGGGATTCGGTCACGCACCGCTTCCGGAGACTTCCCGTTAATTTTTGATACTTTAATCAACGGGAAATACTTCTCTCCTTCTTTCGGGGGACGCACGGTTCCTTCCACCGTGTCACCCGTTGACAAACCAAATAACTTGATCTGACTTTGAGACACGTAAATATCATCCGGAGAATTCAAGTAATTATAATCAGAAGATCTAAGGAATCCATACCCGTCAGGCATGATTTCCAACACACCCGAATTTAAAATAATTCCTTCGAACTCGTAATATTTATCGCGTTTGTCAAAACGCATCTTGTTTTGACTTTCTTTTCTTTCTTCAAACTCAGCAGGAACGCTTTCATAATTTTCATTTTCAACCTCTCCCTTAACGCCAGATTCATTTTCGACATCTTCAAACTCATTCTCTTCCACATCTTGACGAATGGTTTCTTCATCTCTCTCAACACGTCTATTCCGTTTTACAAACTTCGGACGGCTGGGTCTTTCTGCCACTTGTTCCTCTTTAACAACCTCTTCAACCGCCTTTTCCTCTTTCACCTCTTCTTTTCCTTCTTCACTTTTCACCTCTTCCCGCTTGGTTTGTTTCCGGTTACGCTTATCGAAAAACTTACGGTCTTGCTTTTGTCCGGCTTGCTCACGTTTAGGAGCCTCTGAAGTTTCATTCTTTACTTCCGTTTCCTGTGGTTCTACAACAACCTCTCCTTTTTTCTCTACAACAATACCGTTTTCCGTACGACTGAAAACCAAATCCTTATCCAAAATATCACTATGCACGACATTGATCGGCTGCACTTCCTCTACGGGTAAAACTGCATCTTTCTTTTCGGGAGCCTCTTTGACTGTTTCATTCTGGTTTTTCTCCTGTTTCGCATCGGCCTTCTTATCTTTATTCCGATTAAATTTGGCCAATCCACCTTTGGAATCTCCCACTTTTTCAGCACCTCCCCTTATCACTCTCACGCGAGGTTTCTTCTCTTTCGGTTCAACGGGAGCAGTTTCCTCGGTAGCAATCATGGCTTGCTGATCTAAAATTTTGTATATTAATTCTTTCTTTTTAAAGGATTCAATCCTTTTAACATTCAGTTCTTTTGCAATTTGACGCAAATCTGAAAGTAACTTTTCATTCAGTTCTAAAATATCGTACATATAGTCACGTTATATTTGGATAATTCTCATTACGTAAGTAAAATCACCCGGCATGAACCAGGTGGAAATGTAAACTGCGACAAATTTAAGAAGAATTCTTCTTATTCCCAAATCGTTAATAGAAAATTATTTGAGGAATTTCATATAAATTAATTTCTTCGTTTCGAAAAACTCTTCCTCAAAAAAATCAGGAATATTATAAACAGAAATTTTATCCTTGAAATCCCGAATCTCTTCTTCAAAATCCCCTCCCTTCAGATACAAAATTCCATTGGACAAATCGTTGAAACTATTCTCTCGAATACGCTTTCTGGTCAAGGCTACAAAAGCCGGAAAAGCCGTCACGGCACGACTCACGATGAAATCAAATTTTTCTTTCATCGTCTCTACTCTCAATTGCCTTGCTATCACATTTTTTAAGCCTAAAGCTCCTGCAACACCCTCTACCACTTTAATTTTCTTCCCGATAGAATCTACCAGGAAAAAATCTACCTCAGGAAACATAATAGCCAACGGAATTCCGGGAAAACCTCCTCCCGTTCCGACATCCAACACTTTTGTCCCCGCTTTGAAAGAAATCACCTTTGCTATCGCCAAAGAATGTAAAACATGATGCACGTTCAAAGCATCTATATCTTTCCTCGAAATCACATTGATCTTTTCATTCCATTCCCGGTAAAGCCCCTCCAATTGTTGGAACTGTTCCAATTGTCTCTCACTTAACCCGGTAAAATATTTTTCAACAATATCCATAAACATGAAATTTACTTCCGATTATATATTGGCAAGAATAACAAACACAACACGCCTACCACGATATACAACAATGTCATCGTGCCGTGAGTCAACAAAGCAAATGTCTTAGACAGGCTGGCAATTTCTTCCGTATGCGGTAAATAAATCATCAAGGCTGCAATCACCATAAAATGCCACGCACCCACGCCACCCTGTACCGGAGCCACCATCCCGTAACTGGAAAGAACAAACACGGTCAAACCAACCATCGGTCCCAAGTGAGAGGTGAACTGGAAACAGAAGAAACAAACGTATAGCATCAGAAAATACATCAGCCAGATAAAAATCGTATGACCGATAAATAACCACTTATGCTTCACGTCCTTCACGGTCAATAAACCTTCTTTCATTCCCGATAAAAAATGATGTAACCGGGTGAAGAAAGTACCTTTCCGTACAAACCAGAAGAAACCTGCCACCCCCACGATCAATACTCCCAACACCACGTAAGTCCATGGGGAATGAAACATCGTGTATAACTTTTGTTTAATCTCTTCATTATTATCCAGGAATATCCCGACCTGTTTAAATTGCGAAACAACAACAACCAAAGTAAGCAACAGCAACATAATCATGTCAAATACCCGCTCGGTAACAACCGTTCCCAATAACTTCGAGAATGGCACGTTCTCATATTTACTCACCACTCCACAACGGGTAAACTCACCCATCCGGGGAATCGCCATATTAGCAAAATAACCAATCATCACCCCCATAAAACTATTCATGAAAGAAATCCGGTATCCCATAGATTTCGTCAACATCTGCCAACGCAGAGAACGACTCACGTGGCTAAGTAAACCGAAAACAATCGCTACCCATATCCACGTATAGTCGACATCATCACGCAAAACCTTCATCAAGTCATCGAAATTTTGATCTCGATACACCAGCCAGAACAAAAAAACTGTTACCAGCAAAAAGGCAAAAAACTTTATAACCTGTTTATAAAATGGCTTCATCCACAAAATTCGTCAAGATTGACACTCTAATAATTTTCACAAATCAAAATAAAAGCATTATTTTGTAAGTCGTTTGCAAAAGTAAATAAATAATTGGAAGTTTAACCCATAACACCCTGAATTCATACTATGAGTATCGTTCGAGCAAAAAAACATCTGGGACAACATTTTTTGAAAGACCAAAACATCGCTTGTAAAATCACGGCGAGTTTACTACCTGTCACCAAAGGGGTACTAGAAATCGGGCCGGGTATGGGAGTACTGACACGTCATTTATTAAAAGATACAAAATTTTCCGTGCTTGCCATTGACATCGACCAAGAGTCCATTGACTACCTGCACGAAGAGCTACCTGCCCATAAAGAGCAGATTATTTACGGGGATTTTCTAAAATCAGATATTCGAAATTTCTACACAGAACCGTTTTCGATCATCGGGAATCTTCCTTATAACATCTCTTCGCAAATCTTTTTCCGTATCCTAGAAAACCGGGATCTAATACCCCAAGTCGTCTGTATGATACAAAAAGAGGTGGCCGAACGCATCAGGGCCTCTCACGGGAACAAAACATACGGGATTTTAAGCGTATTCCTACAAACATTTTACGACATCGAGTATCTTTTCACCGTGGGAGAACAGGTTTTCGATCCACCACCAAAAGTTAAATCCGCCGTAATCCGACTCATCCGGAATAAAAGGGAAAAACTCGATTGTGACGAAAAACTTTTTTTCAATATCGTAAAATCAGGTTTCAATCAACGACGAAAAACCTTACGTAATTCTTTAAAATCAATTATTTCTCCGGATTTTGCCTCAGAAACGTTATCTTTGCGCCCGGAACAATTAAGTGTAGAGGATTTCATTACACTATGTAAAGAGATTCAGCAGGCAAACAAGTAATTGATGAACTATGCAACAGTTTGAACTCTCGGAAGAATTAGTTTCCCAGATAGAGGGACTGATAAAAGCGGATAATAAAGAAGATGTCGCCAAGTTGGTAGAACCTCTTCATCCGGCGGATATTGCCGAAATCATGAATGAATTGGACACCAAAGAAGCCCAATTCCTGTTTCTGTTGCTAGATGAAGAGAAAGCCGGAGACGTTCTGGCAGAAATCGAAGAAGACGAAAGACAACGATTTATCGATTCTTTCCCCCCGGAAGTTATAGCCAAACGTTTCGTGGACAACATGGACACGGACGATGCCGCCGACCTCGTGGGTAGTATGCCCAACGAACAGCAGCAAGAAGTTCTTTCACACATGGAAGACCTCGAACAAGCGGGAGACATCGTCGATCTGTTGCATTACGACGAAGATTCTGCCGGTGGACTTATGGGTAAAGAGCTAGTGAAAGTCAACGAGAATTGGACCGTCCTCACCTGTCTACGCGAACTTAGTCGACAAGCAGAGAACCTAGATGAAATATTCTACATCTACGTCGTTGATGACGACAACATCTTGAAAGGAAGACTTTCATTGAAAAAGATGATTCTTTCCCCGACATCTACCAAAATCCAAAGTATATATAACCCGGACGTAACCTACGTGACCACCGATGAACCAGCCGAATCCGTGGGACGTATCATGCAGAAGTACGATTTAGTCGCCATTCCTGTAGTTGACTCCATCGGCCGACTTGTCGGTCGAATCACGATCGACGACGTGGTTGACGTGATCCGGGAAGAAGCAGAAAAAGACTACCAGATGATGTCCGGTATCTCACAGGACGTGGAATCTTCCGACACGATCTGGGACCAGACCAAAGCACGTCTTCCGTGGCTGATCATCGGTTTATTCGGAGGAATGCTTGCAGCCTATATGATTTCTTTCTACGAGGCAGACATTGCCTTATTCCCAGCAACAGCCATGTTCATTCCTGTTATCACCGCTATGGGGGGAAACGTGGGTATCCAGTCTTCCGCCATCGTGGTAAAAGGACTTGCCTCCAACACCCTGACATCAAAAAACATATTACAGAGTATCTCAAAAGAAATTTCATGTGCGGTCATAAATGCCTGCATCTGTTCTTCCATCATTTTTATCCTATCCCTTTGTTTCAACCTAACATCACTTGCCATGCCCATCACGGTAACTATATCCTTGTTTATCGTGATCATGTTCGCATCCATGTTCGGTACAGCATTCCCGTTATTACTCAATAAACTAAAGATAGATCCGGCTCTAGCTACCGGACCGTTTATCACCCTAACGAACGACATCATCGGTTTGAACATTTATCTTTTCACGGGAAAGGCCATTCTAGGCTGGCTACTGTAAGTAAAAACCGTGTCACAAATTGGACACTAATAATTACGGAAAAAATTGTTTAATTAAAAGAGTGTTGTTAACTTGCACCCCTCTTTCAAGAGGTTAGCTAATAATTAAATCATAAGAAATCAAAACAAAATAACTTGCTATGTATCAAGGAATCAAAACAGTGTCATTTGAAGAGGCTGTAAAAGTTGTAAAATCCGGAGACCGGATTCACATTCACAGTGTGGCTTGTGCCCCCCAAGGTCTAATTCAAGCTCTTTGCAACAGAGGACGTGCAGGAGAATTGAGAGACGTCAAGTTGCAACACTTGCACACGGAAGGTAGTGCCCCGTATGCAGAAGCAGAATTCGAAGGAATCTTCTTCCTAGAATCCTATTTCGTGGGCAGTAACGTGCGTAAACCTACTCAAGAAGGATATGCAGATTATGTACCCGTTCATTTGAGTGAAACCCAGAAACTGATCAGAAGCGGTATTCACCCGGTTGATGTTGCCATGATCCAAGTTTGTCCCCCGGACAAGCATGGTTTTGTATCCATGGGAACCTCTGTTGATGCCACGTTAGCTGCCGTACAGAATGCAAAAACAGTTATTGGCGTTATCAACCCGAACGTACCGAGAGCATGGGGAGATGCTATCATCAAATTATCAGACATCGACATCTTCTGCGAAGACAATACCCCACTTATCGAAGCTCATCCGGCAACGTTAACAGAACAGGATATTGCTATCGGTAAAAATGTAGCCTCTTTGATCGAAGACGGAGCTACCCTGCAAATGGGAATCGGAGCCATCCCGAACGCTGTACTTTCCCAATTAGGCAACCACAAAAACTTAGGTATTCACACGGAAATGTTTGCTGACGGAGTATTACCCTTGTATGAAAAAGGTGTTGTCAACAACATGAATAAGAAATTCGACAAAGGTAAGATCGTATCAACCTTCTTGATGGGATCAAAAAGAGTATATGACTTCATCGATGACAACCCAGGAGTAGCCATGATGGATGTCGGTTACACGAACGATCCGTTCATCATCGCACAACAACCGAAAATGACGGCTATCAATTCGGCTCTTTCTGTTGACATCACAGGCCAAGTCAACGCAGACTCTTTAGGTATTAAATTTTACAGTGGTAGTGGTGGTCAATTAGACTTCATCCGCGGAGCAGCAGCCAGCGAAGGAGGAAAACCGATTATTGCATTACCGGCAGTAACAAACAAAGGCGTGAGTAAAATTTGCCCGACCTTGTTAAACGGAGCCGGAGTTGTTACCACTCGTTTCGATGTACACTACATTGTTACGGAATTCGGTATCGCAGACCTTTATGGTAAAACCCTTCAGGAAAGAGCAAAGACTTTAATCAATATTGCTCATCCCGATCACCGAGAAACGCTTGATAAAGCAGCATTCGAAAGATTTGGTAGTCACTACCACTTCATTTCAAAATAAAGATCGAAAGAGGAAGCAGTTTGCTTCCTCTTCTTTTTATTACTACATTTGTATAACCGTTACAGGTCTCCAATTGACATACTTTACTTAAACCTGTAACCTATAAATTTGTAATCTGAACAACCATGATGGACTGGAATAAATTATTATCATCGAGACGTTATCAACCGGGAAGCACTATCACCATGTTTCGCTCTCATGACCGATCACAATTTCAAAGAGACTACGATCGTTTAATCTTTTCCTCTCCATTTCGACGATTACAAAATAAAACTCAGGTATTCCCGTTACCGGGCAATATCTTTGTACATAACCGTCTAACTCATAGCCTAGAAGTAGCTAGTGTGGGACGTTCGCTAGGAAACAAGATTGCACAATTTGTTAAAACCAAAGAGGCATTGGAACACCCGGAAATCCTCGAAGAAATCGGTACCATTGTTAGTACGGCCTGTTTAGCTCACGATTTGGGGAATCCTCCTTTCGGACATTCCGGAGAAGAGGCTATTTCTTATTTTTTCACGGAAGGAGAAGGGCAATACTTGAAAAAACTTCTGACGGACGAGGAATGGGCTGACATCAGTCATTTCGAAGGTAACGCAAATGCTTTCCGATTATTAACCCATAGCTTTAACGGACGCAGGCCAGGTGGTTACACGATGACCTTTACCACTCTTGCATCCATTGTTAAATACCCATTTGAATCTAAAGCCTCCCTCAAAGGACACAAATACGGCTTTTTTCAAAGTGAAAAAGAAATATACAAGGAAGTAGCCGAAGAACTTGGTATTATCCAACTCAACTCAAAACCTTTGCAATACGTCCGCCATCCACTCGTTTATCTAGTTGAAGCTGCCGACGATATTTGCTATCAGATCATGGATATTGAAGACTCTCACAAGCTAAAAATTCTATCCTATGATGAAACTACCCGGATACTTCTTAATTTCTACGACAAAGATACAGACAAGGAAGATTTAAAGACGATCTCCAGAACCTTCAAAATTGTCACGGACAAAAACGAATGTATCGCATTTCTACGTGCAGGTATTATTAATAAATTAATCAATGCCTGTGCAGACATCTTTTGCCAAAACTACGAGGCAATCATGAACGGAACCTTTCAAGGCAGCTTGATACATCACTTAACAGGCACCAATAAACAAGCCTATGAAACCTGTACCGAATTAGCCTATTCCCGGATTTATCACACGAATATCGTTACACAAATACAGATTGCAGGTTTCAAAATCCTTGCCACCATATTAAAAGAATATATTGATGCTGTTCTGAAACCAGAAACCTATTATGCCCGGAATATTCTATCCGTCATGCCAGAACAATACAAAGTTCATCAAGATGATTCCATTTACACGAAAATACAAACGGTAACGGATTACGTCTCAGGAATGACGGATTCTTACGCTTTAAATTTATACCGCAAAATAAAAGGTATCGAGTTACCAGAAATCAGATAAATTGCCTTCGGCAAGTCGCAAGTTACAAGTTAGCAGGTTATAGGTTCTCCACAATCGGAAGCGAGAGAAAACAAAAAAGGGCGAGTCACTTGAACTCGCCCTCTCTTCTAAATTCGGCATCGACCTACTCTCCCACCTATCGGCAGTACCATCGGCGCTAACGGGCTTAACTTCTCTGTTCGGGATGGGAAGAGGTGGATCACCGTCGCTATAGACACCTTTTAATGTTTTCCAGTCACTTCATCGAGCCCTCCGGCTACTCGTGACAATATCTTTGTTCATTTATTCATGCTTTTCTATCAACCGCCAATCACCTTGATTGACAATCGCCTGGAACGTTAATCGAATCATCTCACCCACCGAACGTCAACTTTCGGGTGATTAGTACCACTCGGCTTTGCCGTCACCGGCTTTACACCTGTGGCCTATCAACGTCGTCGTCTACGACGACCCTGTAAGGAGATCTCATCTCGAGGCAGGCTTCGCGCTTAGATGCTTTCAGCGCTTATCCCGTCCGCGCGTGGCTACCCTGCCGTACGACTGGCGTCATAACAGGTTCACTAGCGGCGCGTCCAACCCGGTCCTCTCGTACTAGAGTCAGGACCTCTCGAATCTCCAGCGCCCACGACAGATAGGGACCGAACTGTCTCACGACGTTCTGAACCCAGCTCGCGTGCCACTTTAATCGGCGAACAGCCGAACCCTTGGGACCTTCTCCAGCCCCAGGATGTGACGAGCCGACATCGAGGTGCCAAACCGCCCCGTCGATATGAGCTCTTGGGGGCGATCAGCCTGTTATCCCCGGAGTACCTTTTATCCTTTGAGCGATGACCCTTCCACGCGGGATCACCGGATCACTATGCCCTGCTTTCGCACCCGATCGACTTGTTGGTCTCCCGGTCAAGCACCCTTGTGCCATTGCACTCTACGGTTGATTACCAACCAACCCGAGGGTACCTTTGGAAGCCTCCGTTACGCTTTTGGAGGCGACCACCCCAGTCAAACTACCCACCACGCGGTGTCCCCATTACCATGGGTTAGATCCCAGACAAGAGAAGGGTCGTATTTCAACGATGGCTCCTCGATTCCTGGCGAAACCGACTCGTAGCCTCCGACCTATCCTACACGTCCCGTGCCCGGGAACAACGCGAAGCTGCAGTAAAGGTTCACGGGGTCTTTCCGTCCCGTCGCGGGTACCCGGCATCTTCACCGGAACTACAATTTCACCGAGCTCATGGTCGAGACAGTGCCCAGATCGTTACACCATTCGTGCAGGTCGGAACTTACCCGACAAGGAATTTCGCTACCTTAGGACCGTTATAGTTACGGCCGCCGTTTACCGGGGCTTCAATTCAAACCTTCTCATTACTGATGAGCTCTCCTCTTAACCTTCCGGCACCGGGCAGGTGTCAGGCCATATACGTCATCTTTCGATTTGGCATAGCCATGTGTTTTTGGTAAACAGTCGCCTGGGCCATTACTCTGCGGCTCTATCACTAGAGCGTCCTTTTTCCCGAAGTTACAGGACTATTTTGCCTAGTTCCTTGACCATGAATCACTCGAGCGCCTTGGTATATTCTACCCGACCACGTGTGTCCGTTTACAGTACGGTTCCTCGTCACTTGAAGTTTAGCGGGTTTTCTAGGGGGTAAATTGCCTGGACGCTATCCACTCGACCGGGGTCTCGTGGTACTATCGGCTCTCGCCTCCGGTGGCGTGCTTGACTACCACCGTCATAGGGTACGGCCTTCAACGCGCTATTCCGTCAGCGCGCGGTCCATTCATCACCCCGTCACCGCGTCACGGTGACGAGAAGCACGGGAATGTTAACCCGTTTCTCGTCGGCGTCCCCGTTCGGGTTAGCCTTAGAGGCCGGCTGACCCCCGGCTGATTGACATTGCCGGGGAATCCTTGGTCTTGCGGCGTGGGGGGTTCTCGCCCCCATTATCGTTACTTATGCCTACATTTGCTTTTCATGCCGCTCCAGTCACTCTCGCGGGTGACCTTCTAAGCTGGCAGGAATGCTCTCCTACCGGTTAGTCATTAACTAACCCCACGGCTTCGGTTGACAGTTTCATGCCCGTGTATTATCCACGCGGGATCGCTCGACTAGTGAGCTGTTACGCACTCTTTAAATGAATGGCTGCTTCCAAGCCAACATCCTAGCTGTCTCGGCGATCCCACCTCGTTTGATCAACTTAACTGTCCATCCGGGACCTTAGCCGGTGGTCCGGGTTCTTTCCCTCTCGTCCGCGGACCTTAGCACCCGCGGGCTCACTCCATGATTTCGTGTTCCAGCATTCGGAGTTTATCCGGATTTGATAGGCGGTGAAGCCCTCGCGTCCAACCAGTAGCTCTACCTCTGGAACAGAACATCACAGGCTGCACCGAAATGCATTTCGGAGAGTACGAGCTATTTCCCAGTTTGATTGGCCTTTCACCCCTACCCGCGAGTCATCCGAAAACTTTTCAACGTTTACCGGTTCGGTCCTCCATCACGTGTTACCGCGACTTCAACCTGCTCGTGGGTAGATCACAAGGTTTCGCGTCTAGCGCCACCAACTCGACGCCCTGTTAAGGCTCGCTTTCACTTCGGCTAACGGGCCTGAAGCCCTTAACCTCGCTGGTGACGACTAACTCGTAGGCTCATTATGCAAAAGGCACGCCGTCACCGGATTACCCGGCTCCGACCGCTTGTAGGCGCGCGGGTTCAGGGTCTATTTCACCCCCCTGCTCGGGGTACTTTTCACCTTTCCCTCGCGGTACTGGTTCACTATCGGTCTCTCGGGAGTATTTAGCCTTGCCAGGCGGTCCTGGCGAATTCAGGCAGGATTTCTCGTGTCCCGCCCTACTCGGGATCCCGCTATCTTCGATGGAGGTGTCGTGCACGGGGCTGTCACCCTCCACGGCTTACCTTTCCAGGTAATTGCACTTCGTCCATCGTCGAATATCGCGGTCCCATGACCCCGCTGTCGCCGAAACGGCAACGGTTTGGGCTCTTCCCCGTTCGCTCGCCACTACTGGGGGAATCACATTTTGTTTTCTTCTCCTGCGGGTAATGAGATGTTTCAGTTCCCCGCGTTCGCTTGCATTACTGCATGACTGGAATCTATCCAGCCGGGTTGCCCCATTCGGAAATCCACGGGTCAAGGGTTACTTGCACCTCGCCGTGGCCTATCGCGGCTTATCGCGTCCTTCATCGCCTCCGAGAGCCTAGGCATCCACCGCGCGCCCTTCGTTGTTCACGTTCGTTAGCGTCGTGTTATTAAATAATTCTACCTTGTCCCGTGTATCACTACAGGGACGGCTCTGTGTTATTCTACTACATTGTTACTTCGTGGATCAAATGATCCATTAACGTTCCAGTATGTCAAAGAACTTTATCCGTGGAGAATAAGGGAGTCGAACCCTTGACCTCCTGAATGCAAATCAGGCGCTCTAGCCAACTGAGCTAATCCCCCGGCTGTAGTCCCTCGCGGAGTTGAACCGCGGACCTCTACATTATCAGTGTAGCGCTCTAACCAACTGAGCTAAGAGACTATGGTTAACCCGTCACGGGCAATCATCTAGCGTGAAAAACGTGAAACGTGTAGCGAGCCACATGAACTCGTCTCCAGAAAGGAGGTGTTCCAGCCGCACCTTCCGGTACGGCTACCTTGTTACGACTTAGCCCCAGTTACCGGTATTACCCTAGCCCGTTCCTCGCGGTCACGATCTTCAGGTACTCCCGGCTTCCATGGCTTGACGGGCGGTGTGTACAAGGCCCGGGAACGTATTCACCGCGCCATGGCTGATGCGCGATTACTAGCGAATCCAACTTCGTGGAGTCGGGTTGCAGACTCCAGTCCGAACTACGACCGGCTTTAGAGATTCGCTCCGGGTCACCCCGTGGCTGCCCTCTGTACCGGCCATTGTAACACGTGTGTCGCCCCGGGTGTAAGGGCCGTGCTGATTTGACGTCATCCCCGCCTTCCTCGCACCTTACGGTGGCAGTCTCGACAGAGTGCCCGGCTTCAACCGATGGCAACTGGCGATAGGGGTTGCGCTCGTTATGGGACTTAACCCGACACCTCACGGCACGAGCTGACGACAACCATGCAGCACCTTGTGAAGAGTCCCGAGGGAAAGAACTGTTTCCAGCTCATGCACTCCACATTTAAACCCGGGTAAGGTTCCTCGCGTATCATCGAATTAAACCACATGTTCCTCCGCTTGTGCGGGCCCCCGTCAATTCCTTTGAGTTTCATCGTTGCCGACGTACTCCCCAGGTGGCTCACTTAATACTTTCGCTTGAACCCTGGCAGTGTATCGCCAAGATCCAGTGAGCATCGTTTACGGCGTGGACTACCAGGGTATCTAATCCTGTTCGCTACCCACGCTCTCGCGCATCAGCGTCAGACCGAGCCTGGGAAGCTGCCTTCGCTATCGGGGTTCCAAGTGATATCTAAGCATTTCACCGCTACTTCACTTGTTCCGCCTCCCTCGTCTCGTCTCGAGGGCGCCAGTTTCAACGGCGTGCTACAGTTTAGCTGCAGTCTTTTACCGCTGACTTGGCGTCCCGCCTACGCGCCCTTTAAACCCAATAAATCCGGATAACGCTCGCATCCCCCGTATTACCGCGGCTGCTGGCACGGAGTTAGCCGATGCTTATTCGTCAAGTACTGGCAAAACAGCACGCGTGCCGTCTATTCTTCCTTGACAAAAGAGGTTTACAGGCCATGGACCATTCTTCCCTCACGCGACTTGGCTGGTTCAGGCTCTCGCCCATTGACCAATATTCCTCACTGCTGCCTCCCGTAGGAGTCTGGACCGTGTCTCAGTTCCAGTGTGGGGGACCTTCCTCTCAGAACCCCTAGACATCGTCGGCTTGGTGGGCCGTTACCCCGCCAACTACCTAATGTCGCGCGTGCCCGTCCCGTACCACCGGAATTTTAAATGAAAGATCATGCGATCCTCCAGTATTATGGGATGTTAGTCCACGTTTCCGCGGGTTATCTCCCGGTACGGGGTTGGTTGCACACGTGTTACTCACCCGTGCGCCGGTCGCCGGCGAAGTATTGCTACTCCCCGCTGCCCCTCGACTTGCATGTGTTAAGCCTGTCGCTAGCGTTCATCCTGAGCCAGGATCAAACTCTTCATGGTAAAAGTTATTTACAGAAATTTTTATTCTGGCCGGGTCATGTGTTTCATGAATCTCGACTACCGTCGATTTCGATTCACGCTCGCTACGTTGTTTATTTTCACGTCAATATTGTTAAAGAACTCTTCTCGTCATTTTCATCGCCCTCGCTTTTTCAAGAGCGAAAGCGGATGCAAAGATAAGGCGTTTTTATCTTTCCTTCCAAATCTTTTTCGAAGTTTTTTCAAACTTTTTTTCGTGACCCTCGTTAAAGAGAATTCACGTCGTTAAAGATCGTCATCAACACCTCCAGAACGCCGCCTCCACGTGAACTCGACTGCCTCTTTCATCCTCCCCCTGTCCCGTTTTAGCGGGTGCAAAGATAAGGTAAACATTTACCCTTTTCCAAACTTTTCAACCACTTTTTTTCAAACTTTTTCAATCAACGCTGGAATCCAGACTTTTACAACCGGAAGAGCCAGGCTAGAACCCTAACGGGAAGCGGGAAAAAGCGAGAAGAAAAACTAGAAAAGTTAACCACTGTTATCCGTGAGTTCAAGTTAAGGAAACACCATTGTCATGCGATCACGGGATTCACTATCTATTTTAGATAATCTAAAATTCCCCTCTACCTACACCCGGAACGAGAATAAAAATAGCTTTCTCCGATTCAATTCCACACCAATCAAAGAGGACTATTCCCTCATTTTTTTCAGCGAAGTTTCGTTCTTCAAACACACGATTTCTCTGACGCTACATATTCGCTAATTTCTCTTTACCCAAGGCAACCACATCATCAACGGCCTCTCCCTCGTGACCTAATCGCCTCTGATAGGCAAGCAAGCGATCCATACAAGCTTGCATGCGCGACTTGTCCGTTAATCGTGTAAACAAATAACGAAAAACGGTCGCACGGTACAAAGGCACATCAATCAGGAAATTACAATTCTCAAATACCATAAAGCGTTCATATACTTTATCTGTATCCTCGTCAAGCATAGCTTTTATCACTAACAGTTCAGCCGATATTTTGGGAAATTCCTTCACGGGATATTTACTTGCCTCCAATAATTGATCAACCTTGGGCTTCAACGCAAGCAAAGAATCCGGATTTTCTGTTTGAGCCATCTTTAAATTTATCACGGTGGTCTCGAATCTCAGCCTCTCGTATAATAGATTTTCCAATTTGTAATAATCTTTTTCTACTTTCCCGAATTTTTCCAAATGTTCAAGGATGAAACGAAATTCCCGACTATATGGATCTCTCCAAATGTAACTTCCCACCATACCCCAAATATCCGGAGTCCATAAGCTATCCATAGGAAATTGAGCGGCATAATCACCGGCCACCTTTGCATAGTTGTGCTGATCTCCCACACATTCAAAAAACCACAAATATCTTTTTACAAGATCCAATTCTCGATTTCCTTGCCGATACTCCTTTTCGATCTCGTACAAGGGTTTTCCCAATAATCCTTTTTTCAGGTTATCTAATAAATCATCGGCCTCCCGTGCCCCTCTTAACACGTGCAAGAGGTTTCCATGCGAATCGGTGACAAACATGGTAGGAACCGCTAATATCTTATTAGGATATTGATCTTCAAACGCTTTCCCGTTTTCTTTCTCTATGTCATATTTTACACATACGAACATTGAGTCCAAGTAATCACTTACTATTTTCTGAGGAAAAATTACATTCATCAAATGTTTACAAGGAACACACCACGAAGTGTAACAATCCACAAATACCATTTTTTGAGCCTTTTGAGCTTGCTTTAGAACCTTTTCCCATGGTTCATTATCCAAAAATGACACTTTCTTTTGTGGAAACACACTCAACGTGATCATTCCGAATACAAATGCTAATAATATCTTTTTCATATTTTTCTACGTTAATGTTATTTCTATACTTATTCACAAAATAAATTTCCGACAACCTGAATATCAAAGCCATATTGCTTTTGTATCCAATTTCTTAAAATATCGTATTTCTTTTTTACTAAAGGCCACGCCAAATCATCTTCCCATTCTTCCGACGATCGGGTCAGCATACACTCTATAAATGTATACAAATCAGATTTTTGGCTAACAGTTCCCGCATTCCAGTCATCTATAGAAGTATACCATAAAGTAGTTTGATTATATCCGTCCACAAACCCTCTTGCACGAGCATAATTAGGGGAAGATTCATCTGTATTAGCCACTCCCACATAATTACTCACTTCATAAAATTCGTCCGGCAGCTCAATATAGTTATAACTCTGCCAGAATTTCCACAATTTTATTTGTAAGCTATTTTTTAATTCTAACTTCATTTCCGAAGTCAATTCTTGTAACATTTCGGTACTCACACTCACCACAGCCGAGAATGCTCCCGTACAAATAGGTTCTCTCACGATTTCACCAAATAAATCCTCGTAGAACAAATCACTTGCCAGAAAAACATGGTAAGGCAACGTCTGTTGATGAAATTTTTCCGGGTAGAGATCGAACCAGATTTCATCCAACAAATCTACCATGTTCTCCACGCATTGCGGATCCAACAGTTGATAAACATACGTTCTTCCAAAATTAATGTCACTATCATAATAAAAGTCCTTATCCGTGTACTCGTACAAGATATACGATCCATATTTTTCGTAAATCTCAACGATACGATCATCTGCCGGAGATTTTCCTTGCGGTAATTCGTAATCTAAGGTCAACGTTTCCACTTCTCCTATTTTCTTGTCCTCTGAGCAAGCCAAGCAGACTAAAAGTCCCAACATGCTCAAGTATACTACATATTTCCCCATCATTTTCTGCATTTTAGTTCGATTTAATTTCACCCGTTCTTTCCGGCTCCCGGGCAGAAGGGTTTTGTTTCAACTGAATATTATTCTTGAACACGGTTGTTGGAAATGGCAACGTGTAGAGCGGATCTTTTTCTCGCAAAGTATAGGTTACCCACGGAAGACTTGATCTTGCCTTATAATCATGGGAAATAGAAGGCATCCCGTAACGACGCAGATCAAACCAACGGTGTCCCTCGTAACACAGTTCCACGTAACGTTCCTCCCGGATCTCAGCCAATAACTCCGTTTCATCTGCGATGGTAACGTCTTCGTAACCCACAATACGGTGGCGACGCAATTCGTTCAAATCCGCCAAGGCAAGCGTGTTTTTATTCGCCTGTCCCGACAATACGTAAGCCTCCGCCCGGTTCAAGTAGGCCTCGGAAACACGAATCGTGTTGTTCGGAACGGACTGATAACTATAAGCGATCTTATTGATTTGCACCTCGTCTTTTGTATTATTTTCAAACCAAAAAATTTCCCGTCGATCCTCTTTCCCCTCGAAATAAGTCATCAACTCCCTCGCCGGAGCAAATACATGCATACCAGATTCCAAACTTACAGCACCATACACCCACTCTACCTCGCTATGATCGTAAGTCGGCATGAAAAATTCCGTATCCCCGGGCAAGGCAGTATAATCTGTCAACCCCTCGGCTGACTGGATTGCCTTATCGGCAGCAGCGATGGTCTCGTCATACCGCTCCATGAAAAGATATACCCGGGACAATAAAATATCTACCGTTGTACCATTTATCCGGTAATCACCACGCTGTTTCGGGAGATTACTAAATAATTTAGACGAAGCTTCCAAATCGTTCACGATCTGTTCGTATATTTCTCCCACGGTAGCACGCGCAATACCGTTTTCCTCTAAAGCTGCCGTCAATTTCAGCGGGACACCGAGTGCGTCTTTATTATAATTATACGGCTCGCCATACAAGTTTACCAAGAAGAAATAATAAAATCCTCTCATTCCCAAGGCTTCTGCTTTAATCCTATCTCTCGTCTTTTGATCTCCAGTAGCCTCGTCGATCCCGTCCAACACGGCATTTACCCCCATAATTAACTTATACGTGTCCTCGTAAGCGGAATTGACTCCGACTGATTCGGTTTCCCACATATCCGGCTGCCAGGTAAAAACACCTTTAATTTCAACAGCCCGATAATCATCTTTATCAGTATCAGACCGCAATAGCTTCTCCCCTATACCTGTTTCATCACTCAAGACGTAAAGCACACTCCAAATATCCGTGTATCCCATATAATTCAACAATAATTCGTTATAGTCCTCCACTGTTTTGGGGATCACCTCATCTTGAGACTTTTCTTCGAGAAAATCAGAACACCCGTTCAATAGAAAGATACAGAATATCCCTAATATCATTAATCCTAACTGTTTCATTTTTTTCTTTATTTACACGTAAAAACTAAAACATTACCGACAATGAGAATGACGTTATTCGACGAGCCGGCCAATCTCCCGTTTCCGGGTCTAATCCATCCCATTTTTTGTCTGATACCCACATGAATGGGTTCGTCATGCTCGCTGATAATCGCAAATAACCCAATCCCATTTTCCTCAACGATTTCCCCGTGAAATCATAACTGAAAGAAAGTGAACGACAACGTATAAAGTCCGTGTTGGCCACACGAATATCAGAGAAATTATACATGACATATCTATTCTCTTCCTGCTCTGAGGATGTTTTTGTTTCAGGGAGATATATGATTTCATCTTGGGTAGAACTCGGTAAAGAGGGGTAAATGGTCTGCTCTCCCGGAGATTTCCAACGATCGATCAATTTCCGTGAAACATTTTGTTCCGGACGAGGGAGTCCAGAGCCAGCAACCACGCCGCCAGAGGGATATAAATCCGGTAAGCGCTTGTGTCCTCCCCATTGCACGGCAAACAACGCATAAAGAGAAAAATTCTTGTACTTAAACATCGTATTCAATCCCCCCGAGAAATCCGGGATAAACTTACCGCTTTTCACCAAGAAATCTTTCGGGCTTTCGGCATCCTCGAAAGCAATATCCATGTGTTTGAACGTGGGCATTCCCGTCTCTTCGTCCAAACCGTCAAATTCGTAAGAGTAGAACGTGGAAAAAGCACGACCTTCCACCACGGCAGAGCCATTCAAATAATCATCTAAGGTATTGATACGCTCATTCTTATCCACGCTATTTTCCGTGATGGAGGTATTTAATGAAAGTTGCCACGTGAAATCTTTCGTCCGAACTGGGACCACATTAATCACGAAATCATACCCACTATTTTCCATCGTGGAGCCGGAAACGATGCCATTTGTCATGCCGTTCTCAACAGCTATACCGCGGGAAGAAAGTACATCACTGATTTTTTTGAAATAATTGAACGTGAAATTCAAACGTCCTTTCAAAAAAGAGGCATCTATTCCCAAATTCCAAGTTTTCGTTTTCTCCCAACCTAAATCAGGGTAAGGCAACGATTTAATCTCTAACCCATACGCTCCATAATGATCAAGGTATTTCTCTGTAGTGATCAATTCCGGACCGACAGAAGAGACCGCATTTCCCTGGTAACCGTATGAGGTATAAATATCCAAGTTATTCAACCACCAAGAAGCAGCCACAAACGGCTCACTTGCCACATTCCATTTGAAACCTGCCGACCAAGTGGGTTGGAACCGCTTGTTTTTATCTTGCCCGAAACGATTTGAAGCATCCAGGCGGGCACTAAAGTTCAACACGTAACGATTATCATACGTGTACACCGCCGTGGCAAATTCACTCAAACTATTCTCTATGCGATTCACGATGGAGTGTTCCCCGCTAACAACGTCTTTATTGTCTCTCTCGATAGACATTGCCCAGTAATAAGTAGCTGGGGGAGTGGCAAAAGATTCCCCGCGATCCGGCATATATCCGTAGCGTTTATTGGATGCTCCCTTTGTCTTTGTTGAATTTGTCTCGATTCCCAATTGCAACGTTATCCGGTGTTTTTCTTTAAACGATCGATTGTAAACTAGACTATTACGTACCGAGATACCCTTGGTGTTCGTCAAACTGCTTTCTTGCAATCCCCCCATGGGCAAACGGGTGCATTTTGTTTCATTTCCATTGGGGGATACACTCCCGTACTCGTACCCTCGAAAACTGGAAATATAAAAAGAGCGTTCCCCCGCATATTGTTCCGTGTCCGCCGAAGCAGAAGAGTAAGAGAACAATCCCTGATAACTCAAACCTGGCAAAATCTCCCATTGCAAATCCACCGTGGCACTCCATGTCCGGGTTTCATTTTCGCTTCCCGTGTTTGCCAATTCATTCAAAATATTATAGTTATAAGTCGTTTTACCACCTATCGCTGTACTTGTACTACCTATTTTCTCATGATAAAACAACGAACCGTCCTCGTTGTAAGCCGGAATCGCACGAGAAGTGTTGTAAGCGTAATTAAACGGATCCACATCATAAGCAAAACCTTCCACATTCCGGACACTTCCATTGAGCGATAAATTAAGAACCATGCGCTCCCAAAGTGACACCGTTGTATTGGAAGACATCGTGAAACTCCTCATATCGTTTCCCCTTGCCTCTCCTTTTTCTTGTGTATATCCCAAGGATGTACGATTTTGAATTTTCTCCGAACCGCCACTGATCCCTAACGAATGAGAATGATTAAATGAATTGCGGAATAGAATGTCAAACCAATCCGTGTTCATCCGAGCTAATTTCTCGTACTCTTTATTCATCTCTTCTAACGTGACCTCTTTCCGCAATAATTTCTGCTGTAAACCATAATACCCCATAGGTAACACAAGAGAACCAGAAGGGTATTGTTTGCGTTCCTCATGTATTTCCCGTTGAAATTGCATGTGCTCTGCCGAGTTCATCAAGTCATACAACCCGTAACGGGGACGCTGGCCAATGGATACATTTCCGCTGTAACTAACCTGCACCTTCCCCACAGTGGCTTTTTTCGTGGTAATCACGATCACCCCGTTCGCCGCCTTGGAACCGTAAATAGCAGTGGCAGAAGCATCTTTCAGCACGGTTATGGATTCAATGTCATTGGGATTCAACCACGAAATGGCATTTCCCGCCAATTGTTTAATATCATCAGCATCCGTGGAAAATTTCGTGTTATCCTCCGAGTTAAAAGGTTGAATATCCCGTTGGATTACGCCATCCACTACCCATACCGGTTCTTGACTCCCCAACAAAGTGGAAGTTCCCCGAACTCGAATCTTGGGTGTTGCCCCCACTTGCCCTGTTGTGTTCCATACTAACATTCCGGGAACAACACCTTGTAACATCTGATCGATAGAGGAGACTCCCGGCATTAAAATATCCGCTGCCCGTACTGTTGTCGCTGCTCCAGTGTAGTTTTTCCGGCTCACGTCACCGTAACCCGTTACCACCACTTCATCAATCGCTTGCATATCCTCATGCAACGTTATCTTTAAAGTATCGGTTTCCGTCTTTTCTAAAAAATACACAATTTGGCTACGGAAACCGATAAAAGAGAATTCCAACTGCCCCTTTTTCACCGGCAATACCACGGAAAACCACCCATTAGCATCAGTTGCCGTACCCACGGAAGTCCCTATCAACTTCACCGTCACGCCCGGCATCGGTTGCTTCTTCGTGTCATACACAAATCCCTTAAGCCGGATTGATTTCTTTTCTTTCTCCTCTTTTTGCACCAACATCACCACGTCCTTATCAAACAAAAAGGTAAATGGGGTTTCAGCCAACGCATCACGTAAAACATCTTTAACTTTCTTCTTTTCCGCATGAATGTCCAACTTGTCCATTTTCTCCAGTTGGTTCGTGTTATAAATAAACCGTAACCCCGTCTGTCTATGAATTTCATCAAATAACTGATAAAAACTCACGTTTTTCAAGTTCAAGCTAATCACTTGATCTTGTGCTACACTATTTGCAAATACGGTAAATTGCAAAAAAAACACAAACATGACACACAACCTCATGATCATCCAATTTTTTTTATGCGACTCATCCAAGATGTGCCACATGATTCTCTTTTTTTTCATACATTTGTGATTGAACTAAAATTAATACTGGATAGGTTCAGGCTCAATTGAACCTATCTATTAGTTATCTGTAAGTGATGAAGAGGCTCATTTCTTCGTCACTTATTTTTTACTTATGACAACTGTTCGTCCATTCAGAGCAAACCGGGCATTTGAGGTTTTCTCCAAAAAGAAAAACAAATCCCTAATATCAGTATACCGTCTCATGTTACAATCAAACCGTAAATCTTTCAGACTTTCATCTTGAAAAAACACGGTTACATCATACCAACGAGCCATTTTTTCCATGATAGATTCTAACCGCTCGTTGACAAACACTATGTTTTGATTTTTCCAAGCAATATAAGGATATATATCCACCTGATGTATTTCACTCAGCCCCGTCCGGGAATCCGAAACAGCTAACTCGTTGGGTTCCATCATCCGTTCCGGAGTACTTTCATTCGCCTTAAACCCTATTGATCCGTTCACGAGGACAGTCTCAATATTTTGTAAATCGTAAGCATTCACGTTAAACTCAGTCCCATATACCTTCAACGAAAATTCCCCTGCACGTACGACAAAAGGCTTATCATTTTTTTTCGTAACACAGAAATAAGCATTTCCTTTCAATTTTACCTCTCTGAAATCTCCAGAAAAAAATACCGGATACTCTAATTCAGAGTCCGCATCCAACCACACTTTCGTACCTTCACTTAATGTCACAAAATATTCACCTCCCCGCGGAACGACAATTTTGTTGTAGATCGGCTTTTCAGCTCTCTTTGTAGATAAAGAATCATATTGTACTCCCATGACACTGTCGATTTTCAACACGGAACCGTCTTGCTCCTGAATCTTTTGCGTCGATTTTGTTAACTGAATTTGTTCACCCGTGGACAGAACTAATATTGCCTTTGATTGAATTGGCTTTATTTCCGACGTAACAAGTTTTTCAGAAACGATCTGTTTATCCTCTCGAATAAAAAAGAATAATGTCACAATTAATAACACCGCTATTGAAGCTGCCACTCCGTAATAAGGCGTCAGATTCCTTTTCTTTTTCAAAGAAGAGAATATGATCTTTTTTGCCTGTTCTTCCCGTATCTGTACATTTTCTTGTACCCACCGGATTCGTAAATAATCCTTCATCAAAGATTCGTAAGCATTCCGATTCTCTGGACTCGCCTCCAACCATACACGCACATTTTCCTCTTCCCGCTCGTCTAATTCACCACTCAGAAAAGCAATTAACCAATCCTCTGTTTCGTGATCCAATTTCGTTTTTTCCATAGATTTGATCCTTTTTCATCTTATGTACAAAAAAGAGGATGAAAAAGTCTAGTGATTTTTGAAGAAAAATCATCAATTATCCCAAAAACATTATTTTTTAACAATACCGGCAATAAACGAGTAAAAAATCAAGAAATCCTTCACGCCCCATCCGCTCCCGTAGTTTCCGTATAGATGTTCCTAACAAAGTTTTTACCGTAGAAACCGAAATATTGTAACGATCTGCCACTTCTTGATATTTCATTCCCTCAACAAAAACGCCATTCAATATTTCCCGACTACGATTCGGAAGAAGAGCAACTTCATCCATCACTTTAGCGATCAACTGGTCCTTCGAATCATCATATTCCTCAAACATACAATCGACACGTTCCACACGCACAAAACACGTGAATATATCACGTTTCGTCAAGCGATTATAGCAACGATTTCGAACCAACACCCGCAAAAAAGAAGAAAGTGTTTCCGGCTTTAATTCTCGATGAATCTCTTGATTCCACAGAGCAATAAAAAATTCCTGCACAACGTCCTCTGCTACCCCGAGATCATTCAAAAAAGTATTAGCCCATGAAACCAGAGATTTATAATAAGCTTCAAATAAAAGCTCCATCCCTCGTTGATCACGAGCATTTAACAAATCACAAATTTCTTGATCTTTCACCGACCGCTGTCTCATCATAACAGATTGAATCCATTTTGATACAAAAATAGAATTTTTATCCGGTGAATCTAAAATCAAGGGGAATTTTAGCAAGAAAAAAACAATGTATGAATGATCCGAAATTACAAGTTGTGTTTTATCCGTTCCAAACCGGGCCTCTGGAGCGGGGATTCCTTAAAGCGGACTTGAAATGCCTCCTCATCAAGTGCCAACCACTCATCCCGGCTCATCCGCATCAACCATTCATTCGGGGAAAATTCCTCTACATGATGCAGTACAGCTTTCCGATTCCACGGACAGACCTCCTGACAGGCGTCACACCCGAAAAAGCGATCTCCCATCTTTTTCTTTATTTCTGACGGGATGTCATCTTTTCTCTCGATCGAGTTATAAGAAATACAAAGGTTGGCATTCACTTCATGCGAGGAAAGGGCTCCCGTGGGACAAGTCTCCACGCATCGGTTACACTGACCACAGAAATTCCGTTCTTCGGGTAGAGAATACCTTGAAGGTTCAAAATCCGATATAATAACACCAATAAAACAATAGGACCCCAAACGAGGATGAATCAACAAAGAGTTCCGTCCAATCCATCCCAACCCGGCCCGTCGGGCCCACTCGTGTTCAAACACCGGAGCGGAATCCACGAATGCCCGGCCCGTAATCTTTCGTCCGGTCACTTCTTCCAGACAAGTATGCAATTTAAATAACCGGTCTTTCACCACCCGGTGATAATCTTTCCCGTATGCGTAGCGGGCAACTACCGGAATGCCTTCCGATTGGAGTTTCGGAGTATAATAATTAGTCAGAGTTACAATCACCGAGCAGGCCCCTTCAACAAGTAAAGCGGGATTCTCCCGCTTTTCTATATTATTCGCCATGTAATTCATTCCCGCATGAAATCCTTGTCCGATCCATCGCTCCAACCGCTCCCTCTCCCGGGATAAAACATCCACCGGAACAACACCACAGGCATCAAACCCGCACTCTCTGGCTTTTTTCAACAATGACTCCATTTATGAACTTAAATATCAAAACCCAATTCCAACCGGGCCGTTTCGCTCATTCTTTCCGGAGTCCACATCGGTTCGAAAGTCAGGTTTACCGTGGCTTCATCAATTCCGTCGATCGTCAACACGACATCATGCACCTCCTGCACGATCTGGTCGGCAATCGGACATCCCGGAGCAGTAAGGGTCATGGTAACAATCACCTCGTTTTGTTTCGGGAATTCAATATTATAAACGAGTCCCAACTCCCATATATTCACCGGAACTTCCGGATCATAAACGGTAGACAATTTCTCGATCACTAAATCTTCCATTAAACTTTTTCCCATATCTCTCGTTATTTTCCCTCGTATGCCAAGGCGTAATACTTTATTTGTTTCACCATCGACAACAACCCGTTAGAACGTGTCGGTGACAGGTGTTGAGTTAAACCGATCTTGTCGATAAAATCCAGATTAGCATTCACGATGTCGTGAGGCGTCTGACCGGAGAATACCCGGATCAATAACCCGGCAATACCTTTCGTGATAATGGCATCACTATCCGCTTCAAAATACAACTTATCATCCCGCAATTCGGCATGAAACCACACCCTAGACTGACATCCTTTAATCAAATTGTCATCTGTCTTGTGCGTTTCGTCCATCGCGTTCAAGCCATTACCTATTTCTATCAGATAAGCATATTTATCCATCCAATCATCATACATGGAAAACTCATCCACGATTTGATTCTGAATCTCTTCTATCGTCATTACTCTTATAATTTGAAAATCTTTTCTATCTTTCTTAACCCTTCACAGAAAACATCAATTTCTTCCCGGGTGTTATACATGGCTATGGAAGCGCGAGCCATTCCCTGTACCCCGTAATGTTGCATCACGGGTTCGGCGCACAATTGTCCCGTACGTATGGCAATCCCCATCTTATCCAGCAAAGTACCCAAATCGAAAGGATGTATGCCCTCGATTCCAAACGAGATCACAGAAGACTTATTTGCGGCATCCCCATATAAAATAATGCCCGGAACCTCCCGAACCTGTTTCATGGCATAATCCATCAGACCATGTTCATATTCGGCAATCTCTTGCAAACCGATACTTTTCACGTACTCCAAGGCCTCACCTAAACCGACAACCCCGATAAAATCCGGAGTTCCTGCCTCGAATTTAAAAGGCAATTCGTTGTAAGTCGTTTTCTCGAAACGAACTTCCTTGATCATTTCTCCCCCGCCCTGCCAAGGTGGCATCTGTTCCAACAGGCTACGCTTTCCATACAGGACACCAACTCCCGTGGGCCCGTACACCTTATGCCCTGAAAAAGCGAAAAAGTCACAATCCAATGCTCGCACGTCAACCGGGATATGTTGGATAGCCTGAGCCCCGTCAACCAAAGCGTATGCTCCCAAAGCGTGTGCCGCATCAATCATCTCCTTCACGGGATTCACCGTACCCAACACGTTAGAAACATAAGCCACACACACCAATCTTACCCGCTCATTCAAAAGTCCCCGGAACACCTCCATGTCCAGCTCGCCCTTATCTCTAAAAGGAACCACTTTCAACACGGCCTTCTTGCGTTCACATAGCATTTGCCAAGGAACAATATTGGCATGGTGTTCCACTTCCGTCACGATGATCTCGTCACCTTCCCGGATAAAAGTCTCCCCGAAAGTGTAAGCCACGAGATTGATACTCTCGGTCGTTCCCCGGGTAAATATCACCTCGTCCGTGGACTCCGCGTTGATGAACTCTCTCACGGTTTCCCGGGCTTGTTCATTGGCATCCGTACATTTATTACTCAGATAATGCACTCCCCGATGCACGTTGGAATTGTAACGTAAATAATATTCCGTCATCTTTTCCACCACCCGCAAAGGTCGCTGGGTTGTAGCCCCGTTATCAAGGTAAACCAACGGTTTGCCATAAATCTTTTCCTCCAGTATCGGGAAATCCTTTCTAATCCGATTGACGTCAAACATAATTTATTTCTTACAATGCATCACGCAATTGTGACACTTGGTTAATTCTCCTCTTAATCGTTTATCCACCAAACTATCGATCTCTTCCCGGAGCGGTTCAAGTTTTACCCGTCCGACAATCTCATGTGCAAAACCGAACATCATCATCATTCGAGCCTCGGCCTCCCCGATCCCGCGGGAACGAAGATAGAACATGGCCTCCTCGTCGATCTGTCCGACCGTGGCCCCGTGACTACACTTCACGTCATCGGCATCAATCACCAACTGGGGTTTCGTGTTCACTTGAGCTGTATCCGTCAACAACAAGTTATTGTTCGCTTGATAAGCCTCCGTTTTTTGAGCATCGGGACGCACGACAATCCGTCCGGCAAAATTAGCCAGTGCCGCATCGTCCAACACGCCTTTGAAATGTTGATTACTTGTACAATGAGGTGCAATATGGTCGATAAAGGTGAAGTTGTCCACCTGTTGTTTTTTATCCGACAAATACATCCCGTAAAGATTACTCTCGCATCCTTCTTCCGTCAAAGCGGCAAAAAGATTGTTACGAATGAACCCGCCATATAGGGTAATCACGTTTGCATCATACCGAGAATTGCGTTTCTGGGAAACGAACACGCTGTTTATCTGGGAAGCCTCGATATGTTGATTCTGAACATGGTAGTATTCAAAAGCCGCATTCTCCCCGACAACCACTTCCGTGGTATTATTCGATAAAAAGCGATCATCGGAAAGCGTGTGGTCGCAAACCAAAATAGTCGCCTTAGCATCACGTCCCAAGATAACCATGTTCCTCTGGAACGACATCAAGTCCGCATTCGCCCGCATCAGGTTCACAATCTGCAACGGACGCTCCATCACTACCCGATCCGGAACATACACGAATACCCCGTCTTGGGCAAATGCCGTGTTCAGTGCCACTAATCCATCCGCATCTGCCGGTTTCGTGTACTGATTATAATGTCTTTCAAATAACTCTTTATACTTCACGCTGGCCTCTGCCATACTGCAAATCACCACGCCTTCGGGAATTTCCGGTACAACATTCTCCTGCACGAACCAACCGTTGATCGTCAAAATCAGATTGGTGTCCAAATTCGGCACGTGACACTTGAATATCTCGCCCACTTCAACCTCTTGCTTGATATATTTCAGTACCACCCTATAATCCCGATCAAACACCGGTAAGGTATCCGCATAAAGATAGTCCTCCGTTTTATAGGGGATTCCTCCCAAGGCCTCGAAACGTTGAAACGCCTCCTCCCGGTGTCGGTTCATCACGTCACCGCATCCTTCCTGCAGTAACCGTTGTCCCTCCCGAAACAGAGTCGCGAAATCATTATTTATCTTTTCTAATCTTTCCATCTTCCATTACTTACCGGACGCAACTTCCTGTTTAATCCAATCATAACCATACTTCTCTAACTCCAAGACCAACTCTTTTCCAGCCGTCTTCACGATACGGCCGTCATACAACACGTGTACGACATCCGGCACGATGTAATCCAACAAACGCTGGTAGTGAGTAATCACGATAGTAGAGTTATCCGGTCGTTTCAACTTGTTCACCCCGCTAGCAACAATACGTAATGCGTCAATGTCCAAACCGGAATCCGTTTCGTCCAGAATAGCCAATTTCGGTTCCAACACCGCCATCTGGAATATTTCGTTCTTTTTCTTCTCCCCGCCGGAAAAACCTTCATTCAGAGAACGGTTCAACAAACGACTGTCAATGTTCACCATCTCCATTTTCTCCCGGATCATTTTCAGAAACTCGCTTGCCGGATAAGGGGGTAATCCCTTGTATTTGCGTTGCTCGTTTACAGCGGTCTTCAAGAAATTAACAGTACTTACACCCGGAATCTCTACCGGATACTGGAAACTTAGGAATATCCCTTCCCTTGCCCGGTCTTCTGCCGGAAGTTCCAACAGATTCTTCCCGTTAAACCAAACTTCCCCTTCCGTCACCTCGAAACACTCCCGTCCCGTAAGCACGGCCGACAAAGTACTCTTCCCTGCCCCGTTCGGTCCCATAATCGCATGAACCTCCCCGGCATTCACCTCCAAATCAATCCCTTTCAATATTTCTTTCCCGTCTATCGCGGCATGTAAGTTTTTTATCTTTAATAAACCCATTTTATTTTAGATTTTAAATTTAGATTTCAGATTCCAATCCCTCGAACCGCCTCCATTCCAAAATCATAAATCGTAATTCATAAATCGATAAATCTATAAACTTTTAGCTCTTAGCTTTTAACTTTTAGTTTTTAGCTTTTAGTTTCCTATCCCACGCTTCCCGCCAAACTGATTTGCAACAGCTTTTGTGCCTCGACGGCAAATTCCATCGGCATTTTATTGATCACATCTCCGGCATATCCTTTGATGATCAAACCAATGGCATCTTCTGTTGAAATTCCTCGCTGATTACAATAGAATATCTGGTCTTCCCCAATCTTGGAGGTTGTTGCCTCGTGTTCCACCTGAGCCGTGGGATTCGCCACTTCCAAATAAGGGAACGTGTGAGCCCCGCATTTATCTCCCAATAACAAAGAGTCACATTGTGAGAAATTCCGAGCATTCTTACAGTTTTTCACCACCTTCACCCGTCCCCGATAAGAATTGGAACTATATCCCGCCGAAATACCTTTCGATACGATCCGGCTACGGGTGTTATTTCCGATATGGATCATCTTGGTTCCCGTGTCTGCCTGTTGGTAATTATTAGTCACGGCCACGGAGTAAAACTCGCTGACAGATCCGTCTCCCTTCAATATCGTACTCGGGTATTTCCATGTAACCGCTGATCCGGTCTCCACCTGTGCCCAGATCAATTTGGCATTCTCCCCTTTACAGATACCCCGTTTCGTCACGAAATTATAGATACCACCTTTCCCGTTCTTATCTCCCGGGTACCAGTTTTGCACGGTACTGTATTTCACTTCTGCATTCTTCTCCACCACGATCTCCACGATGGCAGCATGTAACTGATTCTCGTCCCGTTGCGGTGCGGTACATCCTTCCAAATAGCTCACGAAACTCTCCTCTTCTGCCACGATCAAAGTACGTTCAAACTGTCCCGTGTTTGCCGCGTTGATCCTGAAATAAGTGGACAACTCCATCGGGCAACGAACCCCTTTCGGGATGTAAACAAACGATCCGTCACTAAACACGGCCGAATTTAACGCGGCAAAAAAATTGTCAGCATAGGGGACAACCGAACCCAGATAACGTTTCACTAAATCCGGGTGATTCTTCACGGCCTCGGAGAACGAGCAAAAGATCACTCCCCGCTCTGCCAGAGTCTCCTTGAACGTGGTCTTCACGGACACGCTATCCATCACAGCATCCACAGCCACCCCGGATAACGCTTTTTGTTCATCCAAAGGAATACCCAATTTGTCAAACGTCGCTTTCAACTCGGGATCGACCTCATCCCACGATTTCTTTACCTCCTGTTTCGGGGCCGCGTAGTACACGATGTCCTGATAATCAATCGGAGGAATCTCCAACTTCGCCCACGTGGGCATTTTCATCGTAAGCCAATGACGGTAAGCCTTCAAACGGAATTCCAAGAGCCATTCCGGCTCTTCCTTCTTTTGTGAAATCAAGCGGATCACCGATTCATTCAATCCCTTCCCGATCATCTCGGTTTCCACGTCAGAAACAAAACCGTATTTATACTCGCCCTCAGTTACTTCATTCAATATATCGTCTTGTTCTTTAGCCATAACTTTTATACCCTATTATCTCCAATTTATCAATCTGTGCAAAAGTACAAAAAAATATTACCTATCAATCATCTATCAGGTAGATAATATCTATTACGTGATAAATCCCCGCTATGATTCATTCTCTCTTGCGAAATACCTCATCATAAACTTGTAACCTGCAAACTTGTAACCTGTAACGTGGCGTAGCCACATTATCATTTGCTCGATTCATCAATTTAGCGTATTTTTGTTTTCGATATATAAGAACTGAAACATGAGTGAAAACAAACCATTGACGAAACTATCCACGTTAGGGGAATTCGGCTTGATCCGCCACCTGACACAAGATATAAAATTAAAAAACGAATCTTCATTGAAAGGAGTCGGCGACGATGCGGCCGTACTCGATTACAAGGACAAAAAAGTGCTGGTCAGCACGGATATGCTGATCGAAGGAGTACATTTCGATCTGGCCTATGCCCCGTTGAAACATCTAGGGTACAAGGCTGTAGCGACAAACGCCAGCGACATATACGCCATGAACGGAACTCCCCGGCAGATCACGGTTTCCCTTGCTGTTTCCAATCGTTTCTCCTTGGAAGCGGTCGATGAATTGTACGAGGGAATTTATCTTGCCTGCGACCACTACGGGATTGATCTCGTGGGGGGTGACACGACCTCTTCCCAAACGGGAATGTGTATCAGTATCACGGTGATCGGAGAGGCTAACGAGGAAGATATTGTTTATCGCAATACCGCACGGGAAAATGACCTGATTTGTGTCAGTGGGAATCTGGGTGCCGCTTACATGGGACTTCAGTTGTTGGAGAGAGAAAAAGTCGTGTTCAAGGAAAATCCCAACGCCCAACCGGACTTCTCGGGGTATGAATATATCCTCGAACGCCAGCTAAAACCGGAAGCCAGAATGGATATCATCCAATTACTCAAGGAAAAAGGTATTAAGCCGACTGCCATGATGGACGTTTCCGACGGTCTTTCATCCGAGGTATTGCACATCTGTCATGATTCCGGCCTAGGTTGCAACATCTACGAGGAAAAGATTCCAATTGATTACCAGACGTTCAAAATGGCCGAGGAGCTTAACATGAACGCCACGGTATGCGCTCTTTCCGGGGGAGAGGATTATGAACTCTTGTTCACCACACCACTGGATGCCTACGATAAACTGATTACCATGGAAGAGATCAGTATCATCGGACATACTTGTGCCAAAAGCGAAGGTTATAATTTAATCACGAAGGACGGTAATTCATTCGAGCTGAAAGCCCAAGGCTGGGTAAACTTTAACCCGTCCGAAGAAAAATAACAGACCACCATGAACAAACTGGAAAACATTCTTGACGAATCTTTACTACACAGTGCCAGCGGGGACCGGAAGGCCCTCCGTCTGTTATTGAAGAAAGTCATCCCCGATCGTTTTCATTATTACCATGAAAGCCGGGACATCACCCGTCAGGAGGAATACGCCGATTTGTTATACAAGATTCTCCTACTTGAACTAGATGAAGAAGAAGAGGAAAGCATTGAGCTGGCAGAACTTGCTTATCTGGGCATCAGCGAGTGTATCTCGTCAGCCCCGGTACACATCTACGAGTGCCTCAAAAAGCGTATTATCCTAATGCACTATTTCGCAGACTATTTCACGGATAGCCTAATCGAAGTCTTCTTGAAAAAATACCGGGAGAACAACCTGTTGGAAGCCCGAAATCTAGCCTTGGAATCCATCGAACGGATGCAATTGTTCGATATTTTCTTGATAGAACAGAATTTCGATGACCGTATCGACCGGGATGAACAATTGACAGATGTCTGCAACGGCATAGAACTCGCTCCCAACCTCACGGACGAAGAACTGACGGAAGCACAATTAATGCACCAAGTGTTATACGCTTATTTGAAAGCGAAGTACCGAAAATGATACAAAAAAACAGAGAGCTTTTTCAAACTCTCTGTTTTCTCATTCTTAACGATTCGAATTAAATCTTCTTTCTCTTGGGAATCTTTGACCTCTGTCGTCGCCACCTTCTTCTCTGGGTCTAGCCTTTTTCACAACGATTTTTCTTCCTTGGAATTCAGTTTCGTTTAAGGCATTGATCGCGTTGAAACCTTCCGTTTCATCTTCCATCTCAACAAAACCAAAACATTTAGAGTTACCAGTTTCTTTGTCCATAATAACTTTGGCTGAAGAAACAGAACCATGCTCTGAGAAAAGAGCCTGTAAGTCCTCACTTGTGGTCGTGGAACTTAACTTTGCAACAAAAATATTCACAATAAAAATAATTAAAATTAATAATACATATAGAAGGGTACGTAGAGGTATATCTTTGGTTTCAACGATAAACAACTATTTATCTTCTAATGCGACAAATATAAGTAATTTCTTAATAATCAAAAATTAATCACGCATTTTTTCTTTATTTTACACCAGATTTATTCCCTTATCATAGATATTGAATCACAGCCTGTTTTCCTTAACTCGATTCCATATTCATCATTTTTTTTACATTTTCCTCCACTTTTTCTCCCTAAACGCTTGCGATTTCAAAAATTTTCCCTACTTTTGCACCCGTTAAACAATAACGATGGTGCCATAGCTCAGTTGGTAGAGCAAAGGACTGAAAATCCTTGTGTCCCCGGTTCGATTCCTGGTGGCACCACTGAAAATGAGAGAGTTACGAAAGTGACTCTCTTTTCTTTTACCCTCAAAAATGCCATTTTCAGCCCAATGTTTAAACTACGGTTAAACCAATTTGTCAACCAGAATGTCAACCAAGATTTTGATCTCATTCCTTAACGATACATCAAAAATGGAAAGACATAAACAACATTTACCCTTGTCTCGGGATTACGAGTAACCGTTGATTTATTCTTGCCTGCAGGCTGCCTCCCTGTTGTCTCTCCACACTTTTTCTCGGCAAATGTTATCTTTGCTTATATCTTGTTAAAATGGCGGCGATAATCGGGCGATGATCGGGCGACAATCGGGCGACAGCGCCTAACAGCCTTTTAAGAGGCGCCCAACGACCTAGCAATTTCCATGATTTACCCTAGGAAAAACCCGTTAAATCCTATAAAAAAGGGTTCACCTACCGGGCTCTTTACTAAAAAAGGGCCACACGAATTGTCGAACCGCGATACAGTAACCGCACCTACAACTGCCTTATCATCTCGAATTGTTTTCCCGTCGGTTCAATATTTTTCGAGCGCAGGAATGCGGTCATCGAATCGCAAGTAACATCGGTGTTCAATATCTTTACGGAATTTAATTTATTCATTTCGAGCATCTTTTGAAACAGCAAGGAACCTATGCCCTTACGACGGAACGATCTGTCAACAGCAATCTGGGTAACATCCCCGGACACGGGTTCGAAAACCCCGTACCCAACCAACCTGTCTTCCGTGAAAACACCCAAGCAAACGAAAGTATCAGCCGCCCTGCCTATCGCCTCCAAACTATTCTGCCAAGACGGCTTGAAATCCCAGAAATCAGAGATCGAAACGTGATCTTCGATCCGAATAGCCTGTAACGTGTAAGGAATATCAACGTGTACCTCGTTCCGGACCTGTCTGTTCTCCGCCCTAAAATAATAAAACTCCCGCGTCACCCGGAAACCAATCTTCCGATAAACGGAAACCGCTCCCGTGTTATGTTGCAACACTTCCAACAAGTATTCTTTAATTCCGGCCTCCTTCAAATAAGGAATGGAGGACTCAAACACCCGTGTTGCCAACCCGGTTCCCCGGTAATCTTTCAATGTTCCGGTTCCCGTGTCGTATGCTGTCCGAATCCCGTTGAAATCCCCGATCCCGTTACAAGTAAACGAAACGATCTTATCCCCGTCAAAAGCGGCAAAAGAAAATTCCGGATCAAAACCTCGTCGTTTCAACATGGCCTGTAACTCCGCACGATTCAATTGCATCTCATACTCGGCAAAAGCCTGCCGGAACGCCTCGAATAACTCATCGAAACTCGTATTTTTCAAAGATTTAATTCTAATATCTACCATATTATTTATCATTAACACATTTTGTAAAGAGATCCAAAATAGAGGAACATCACTCTTTTATTAATACCCGTTTCGAGACCCGTGGGACAATCACCCGATGGAACGACTTGATAAAGAAGAAATAGATCCGACCTATCCGGTTGTGATATTTCACCCATGTGGAGATTTCCGTGGTCTGCCTGCCTCCTTCTTCCGGGCAAATAAATACCGAAACGTAAAAAAGTAAATGACTATCATCCTTACGCATGATCGCCTCCCGTTCATTTTCCTCCACGATCAAGTTCTTTACCCGTGGAGTTTTCGTTTCGATCCCGAAAGGTTTCACGAGAAAGGCCCGGAATTTGTATAAAGCCCGGAGCCATGCGGGATTATACGAGAATATTCTTGTAATGATCTCCGCCGGAGATAACCCGTTCACGTCGGTTTGTACCGAAAATGTGTCATGGTAATCCACCGGAAGATATTTTTCAATTAGCCGACCCGTTTCGTTCGTACCATTCATTGGTGTGACATTTTAAATAGAAGTTCAAACTTCGATCTCGTAAATCCGGGAGTTCTCGCCCCACGGATGGTATCCCTTTCCGATATAGCGGAACCCGTATTTCTCGTAATACCCCACGTGTTCTGTTGAAAGGTACATACGGCTGAATCCCGCCCTACGGGTATCTTCTTTCGCTTTTTCAATCAACAACACGGCATAAGCATTTCCCCGATACGCCTCCTCGATATACAAGGCACAAAGCCAAGGGTATAAATCCATCCGGCTGATAAAATCATTCGTGATCAAGCCGGCACATCCCATGATACCCCCCTCTTTTTCCAACAGATACCATTGTGGCAAAACATCCTCACTCCCCACGGCATGAGTGATACAATCCTCGTATATTTCCGGGGCTACTTCCGTCCACTTGCTGGGGAAATATTTTATGGCGACCTCTTTATATTCCGGGTTTTCCCGTACAGATATTACTCTCATCATCTATCTACATTTTAATTATTATACACAAGGCCATGTTCATTTTCCGCTTGATTAACACGAAGTCGCCACGTTTACCGCCATTCGATTTTTGTTTCGGGTGTATCGCATATACCAAATGCAAATCAGCAAGGACACGAAAGTCGAAATGGGTGGGGCGAATCCCATGATAAACAAGGAAGACGGGTCGATCAGACTGAATAGATACGAAAGGGGGATTCGCACCAAAAAGGTGGCGATCATGCTGTGAATCATCGGGAACACGGAGTTTCCCTGTCCGCTAAAGTAGGAGTTGATACAGAACACGAAACTCACCAGTACACAGTCGATACTATAACCACGCAAATATTCCGCCGCCACGGCAACAACCGCCGGATCGTTCGTGAATATTCCCGTCAAGGTTTCCGGCAGGAATTGCGAGTAAATGCAAACCGATAGCCCGAAGACCAATGCCATCCCGATACCCGAATAAAGACAACGATTCATACGAGAGATTAATTTCGCCCCGTAATTCTGTGCCGTCATCGTGGCTACCGCCGAGGATATGGCCATCGGGGGTAACATGGCAAATACAATGATTTTCTCCACGACACCCAAGGAGGCCGACGCGATCACTCCCATCTGGTTCACGATTACAGTGATCAAGAGAAAGGAGACATTAATCAAAGCATCTTGCAAAGCAATGGGAGCCCCCAAGGTCACGATCTTTTTCGAAAGAATACGATCCAAGCGAATATCATGTCTCGAGAACTCGAAACGAAAGCCTTTCCGGTAGAGGAACCATAACGCCGTGGCGAAACTGATTCCCTGTGACGAGATGGTCGCTATGGCAGCCCCCGCCGCCCGCATACCACAATACCCGACCAAGATGAAATCAAGCACGATATTAATCACGCAGGCTAATCCCACGAAATAGAGAGGTGTTTTGGAATCGCCCAGTCCGCGGAGAATACCACAAATGACGTTATACCCCATGATGAAAGGAATTCCAATGGAACAGATCAAAATGTAATGTTTCGTGTCACGCATCGCCTCCACGGGTGTATGCATTAGCGAGGCTATCGAACCATGACACAGAGTCATAACCAATGTAAGCGATATACCCAACAAGGCAAATAACCAAATAGATGAACCGATTGTCGAGGCCACCTGCCGATCGTCCCTCGCTCCCGTGGCAATAGCGATTAACACCGTCGTCCCCGTCGTGAGCCCAAGAATGATTCCCGTGATGGTCTGCATCACCTGACTACCGATAGCAACTGCGGCAACACTGGCCGCATCGTCATATTGTCCCACGACAAATAAATCCGCACCACCATATAACGCTTGAAGAACATTCGCAATTAAAAACGGGACGGCAAACTGAAGTAATACCTTTGGCACCCGGCCTTGTGTCAAATCCAACTCTTTCATTTATCGTTCTCGCACTTTAAGAATCACGGCTCCCCGTGATCTGTTTTACAATATATTGCATACCAAATGCAATTAGCGGGTGCAAATGTAGGACAAATAAGTCACGATAAAAAATAAGTCCGGGATAATCCCGGACTTATTGCTACATTTTGATTTACTACTACTTACCGTCGTTCACGATACACCACATCCCGAATCTTCGCAAAACCGCTATACTCGATCCTTTTCGTCACGCTGTTATTCACCCCATCCACCGGGTAAAATCCCAATCTACCACCATTGTTATCCGGTGTCGCAGCATTATAAGAGCCTACCATCAGTTCATACTGCCGGGCCATAAATTCCTCCGACTGGTTGTTCAGATCTTTCAATGAACATTGCCTGTACAGGTTAAATTTCAACATCGTAACCGTCTCGTTTTCCCCTAAAACAATATTATTCACCGGGTAAGTCGTGTTTGTTCCCAAGTTATGCAAATACACCTTGTTCCCCACGGCATAAAACATATAAGGGAACTGAGAATGGAATGCAAAGAGCGTCGCCTTATCAAAATCGGGAGCATTCAAATCCTCGTACTTCGATTCCGGAACATACCCGTTACCAGACATATTGATACCGTAAATACAACGTTTCCCCGCAGCATCCTGCAAGATCGCGTATACCAATCCGTTGGAATAACGGGTACTCTCCATGTACACCAAGTCCATTCCCGTTTTAAATGTAAACAAAGCCCCATCTTTATCCCGGATAGGATTCAACACCTGCATCAAAAAATCTACATACCCCTGTTTCCAACCCATAAAACGCTGGTTATCCACATCATAAAAAATAGCCGCTTTTCCATTTCCGGGACGAGCCATGCTCACCCCGATATACGGGGCAACCCGGTAAGTCGGGGCTTCTCCCCGGGCGGAAGTATTTATCGGTTTTTCGAAAGCCGCACCGGGAGTATTCAACACCTGCGCGTAGGCATTCCCGGCATCCGTTACGCAAAGACAGGCCAATGCAGCCGAGGCATTACTACTATTCACCGTGTTATAATACACGACATGCTCATCGGTCGGGGGAATAATGAAATCCACGTTATTCATATTCCAAGATTCATCTGTCTTGAACGTTTCCTTGTTCAATTTATACGTTCCCTCTTCCGACATCACGTAGATCACGTCATCCGGATTCGCCAGACGGGTTGGATAGAAACCGATCCCTCTCGCGTGTTTCACCTCCGGGAATCCCAAGGGTGCCAACACATCATATGCCGGAATAACCCGTTCCGCAGAGATCACAGAAATCATATCCATACGCACCCGTTCCTGTTCACCCTCGTTACACAACACCATCCATCCCTCGTAAGTCGGGGAAGACACTTTAATATCAAAAGTGGTCGACGTCTGCACCCCCGAACGTTTATCTGTCACGGCAAACCACCCGATATACGTGTCGGCTGCGAAAGCGGCCAACGTGTCCAAATTTAAGGTTTTCGAAGGATTCAAATCCACCCACTTCTGCCCGGCAACCATCGTCCCCCCGGATTTCTTCTCGATCTTATACGAGAACTCGAAATTGCCATTATCCTCCTTCACCTCTCCATCCAAAGAAGAAATAATTTTAGGAGTTATAACGATATGATCGGAATTTCCCAACACCTCGATCACCTCCGGGACATTCTCTATCGTTATATCCGCCATATCACGGTAATCATAGTTCCCCTTATCATCAAAACAAGCACAAAGGGATACGCCAAACAAAAACAATATAATACACTTTATTTTCATAACATCACTTTTTAATATTATTCATACCGGGAATAATCTACCGCGTAATCCGGGTCAAGCTGCATATATTTTCCATCCGAGTCCAGCACCGGAGTTCCAGCGTCCGCCTGTCCCTGTAAATACTTTTGAACCATCGTCGCGAAAAAGCCACAACGCCCGTATATTATTTTAGCCCCGGTCCCCCCTGCTCGATCCCAATCAGCCATCGTAAAACCACAAACCATATTAATAACTACAAACTTTTTAGGCGTCCACTCCCCGAAATAATCGGTTTCAATAATCACCCTCCAATACCAAGGAATCGTGTACATTTCACTCAACGTGAAAGAGAATGAATCCCCGTGAATCTGCACGCCCGTGGTCGTGTAGGTATTCATGTTCTTATATTCCGGGAAATAACACTTGAAATACTCGTTATCTTCCAAACGAAGAGCCAGACGGACCGATTTTTCCATTAAATCATCTGTCCGGAAGAAACGCACGTTGACATACGCCGTGCTTTCCCCGGCGGGAATCACCACCGTGTCCACGTCAATCTCGTAATGCACTCCCTCCATGGCAGTCGTTCCTTCTTTATCCACAACCACCTTGAAAGGACGGTCATGATCGGCCACCTTTCCCATTGTCCGAACCGTGGCGTTAAGAATCACGTCTCTTATAGAAGCCTGAACCGAAGCGAAAGAAAAGTCCAGTGAATCGATATACACTTCCGTATTCGTCCCGTAATACCCTCTTATCATTTGAAAATAAATCCCGGTATCATCCGTGGAGAACACCGAAATATCTTTCTTTTCACAAGCACTAAAAGCAATATTCAAGCTTAAAACAAACAATATTATTTTCCATTTCATAACCTTACTATTTAACGATTAGCGATTTCCCCGGAAGGTAACGGCAACACGTAACGCTCTTCCCGAGCTTCATAAGCATTTGCATCATTCCCGTTCTCATCGCTGAGGAGATGGGCATACAACCGTTTGTACATGAAGAATATCTGTCCTTCACCCATGAACTCCCGCAAATATTCCATACGCAAACGCTTCATGAAATCCTCATCCGAAACCACGGTTAAAGCACTCAAACCTCGGCGCTCCCGCATTTTATTCAACCACTCGTATTTATCTGCCAGCACGGGTTCACACTCGGCCGCGATATAATACACCTCGCTCAACCGGATCAACGACATGAAAACGGCATAAAAATACTCGGTCTCTCCCGCTTGAGTAGGTTTAGCAATCTCCTCGTATTTGATAAAGTCATATCCTCCTTCGTTCTCGTTAGAAGCTGTACGCCAGCACGATTGAAAACGATAATCCTGCGTTTCTTCCGCGAAAAGGTTCGCATTCACGTAATTCTTCCGGGGGTGCAGGTAATTCGTTCCCGCCTGTTCTGAACTGAAATAAGTAGTATGAATATCGGCCCGATCTTTCACATAGATTCCGGCCAACACTTCTGTCGAGAACACCCGATCCGGGTTATCCTGATTCGCCAGAAGTTTATTGGGATCAACAGCCGGGAAATATTCATCCACTTTCGAATCGGTCAGTAATTCACGAGCCACGGCCAAAGCTTTCGCCTCTTCTCCCGCGTACAGGTACACCCTCGCCTTCAATGCCAGCACGGCATAATAATTCATCCGCAACTGGCGATAACGCAAATACACATCCTCATCCCCCTCCTGCGAAGCCATCCGCCCGCCTTCAATCACGGGGTCGCTATCCACCAGCATACGCTCAGCCTCATCCAAATCCCGCAGAATCTTCTCATGTAGTACAGAATCAGCCGTCAACAACGGCAAGGCTGATACTCTCGATGACTCGTTGTAAGGGATCGACTCCATCTCCGGATGAAGTTTGTAAACCGGACCGAACAAACGTAACATATCAAAATGCAAGAAGGCTCGGAGAGCCAGCATTTCTCCTTTCAACATCCGGTATTCAGCAGGCAACAACACGCCATCGCTCTTTTCAAGATTATCCAACACCACGTTACAATTCAATATCGTGTTGTAAGCCTCAGTCCACGTGTTCGATAACCCGGTCTGCACCGAAGCCTCCGTGTAATCGAAGGTACTCAACGCTGTCAAGTACGTGTTTGATTGCAACGGTGCGTACCGTTTCGAGATCACGTCCACCAACTCGTAAGAAAGATTTTTCCCGTAAAGAGCCGTGGAGGCCACCTTGTTATATATCCCGTTTACCGCCGTGTAGAATCCGCCTCTCGTCGAAAACAACTGTTCCTCAGACTGTTTATCCTTGGGCTGAACATCCAGAAAATCCGAACATCCTACACCACACACGAGTACAACCCCGATCCAAATGATATTCCATAATTTCATAACCATTCATCTTTAAAAATTAAACGAAAGTCCTGCCTCCATACTCCGGGCAAAAGGATAGGCAATTCCTCGCTCGGACCGGATGGTCGATGCCCGGAACACGTCACGCATGGATGCTTGAATCTTCAAACTACTTAACCCTAATTTTTTGATCCATCCGTCATAGAACTCGTATCCCACGTAGATAGATTCCAAGGTCAACACGTTCTCTTCCTGCACGAAACGGGAAGACATCGGGGTCGTCTCCGCACTGGCAATATCCTTGAAATGCACGATGTCCCCCACTTCCTGCCAACGCTCGTACAACGCCCGCTTGTCCTGATTCTTGTTCAGATCATTTCTCGAAATATTTTCCACCTTGTTATAAAGAGCCTCGTTGAACACGTCAGCCCCCATCTGGTAACGGAAATTCAAGCTCACGGAAAATCCCTTCCAATTGAGCGATGAACCAATCACGCCCTCCACGTCCGGGCGGGTATTCCCGCAAATCACCTCGTCATCATACGAGAAATCGTACGTGTAACTCCCGTCCTTGGCATAAAACAACTCCTTCCCGTTCGAGGGATCAATCCCCGCGGACCTTACCGCCCAAATATCATCCGGGTCGGCCCCGTCATAATACCTCACCGTGTTTTCTCCCTTTCCACTGGCATTCAGAGAGGAAAGCTTGTTCCCGATCTTGTCAATCCGGGTTTTCTGCGTCCGCACGTTCGCCCGTACCATCCACGAGAAGCGTTTCTCGAAATCTTGGAAAATAAAATAGGACACCGATGCCGTCAACCCCTGCGACACCTGTTCTCCCGCGTTCGTCATGTAAGTGGATGTTCCGGAAGAAAGCGGTGTACTTACCTTGATCAACAACGGGTCGGTCACCTTGTAATAGTAATCTGCCGTCAACGAAAAGCGTTTATTAAACAACGTCACGTCCAAACCGATATTCTTATCCACCGTGATCTGCCATTCCAAATCGGGGTTTCCGATCTGCGACAATTCCGCCCCGATCCCGAAGTAGTTCATGGAACCAAACTGGAACGAGTAAGTCAACAAGGATTGCGCGGAGTCAAAACTCTGGTTCCCCGGATTTCCAATAGAGGCCCGCAGTTTCAATATATTAATCCATGCCACGTGATCCATGATAAACTTCTCCTTGTGCAAGTTCCAGCCCAACCCGACCGACCACGTCGTATTGTATCTCCGGGAAGTACCGAAAACCGATGAACCGCTCGTCCGCAGGCTGAAATCCATCAAGTAACGATCGTCAAAAGAATACCCCGCGTTGAAATAACCGTTCACGGAACGGGAAACCGACTCGTAGTATGCAGGAGTCCCGTATTCCGGGTAGCCGTTCGAAAAAGAGGGGTAAGAAAAATCTCCGTCCGGGAATCCTACCGCAGAATACCCCTGCGTAAGCGATTTATTGCTGGAAATATTTCCCCCGGCAACCAAGTTAATCCTGTGTTTTCCCAGTACTTTCGCGTACGTGACACTTAACTCCGCCTCAACTTGATTTGTTCGGACGTTATTTGAATGAAACTCTCCCTTTTTAGTAGTTTCCACGTTCTCATATCGGGTATCATTCCGGGAATAGAACTTCTCCGTGTCATCATTCCCGTAAGTCAATCCCAACCGGGCACGTACCCGCCATTCCGTCGTGGGGAAATATTCCGCCATGAAATAATTGTTCAACAAGAGATTACTTCCCTTATCCCGACTATTTTGGCTCGCGTTCCACAGTGGATTCGAAGCTTTGAAGTAATCATTATATTCCAACCATTTATCCACCGTTCCCTCGTCATTATACTTTTTGTAATAAGGATTCGCCGCAGCATACGCGCTGAATGCCACGATCGGGTTCTTGAAATGAGTTGAGGTCAACGAGAATTTGTTAGAGAACTGGAATTTCGACATCCGGTAAATCAAGTCGATATTGCCACTGATCACATCCCGCTCCGACTTTTCCATCACCCCGGAAATCCCGTTGTATCCCGCTCCCAAGCCGAACAGGAAATTCCCCTCGCCTCCCTGCACGTAGAGTGAATGTTTCTGGTTCACTCCTACCCGTAAAGGTTCAGCCAACCAGTACGTGTTTACACCACTCTCGATTTTCTTCAATTTCTCGTTATACAAACGGGTTAATTCCACCTCGTTCGTCGTGGACCAATTCACCGGATCATACCTCCCTGCCAATAATTCAAATTCCAGCTTTTCCCTTGAATTCATCAAGTTATAACTCGACAAATCGGGCATCGAGAGATTCATGTTTCCGGTATAACTTACCTGCAATTTCCCGGCCTCCGGTTTCACCGTTTCCACCACGATCACCCCGTTAGCCGCCTTCGAACCGTAAATGGCCGTCGACGCCGCGTCTTTCAAGATCGTGATCGAGGCCACCCGGTTTATATCCAAATCATTAATCGCTGCCAACGTTGACTCAAACCCATCAAGGATAAACAACGGCTGGTTCGGGTCGGCATCTAGCTCGTCCCGTAAACCTAACATACTCGACTTTCCCCGGATTTCCATGTTCGGCAAACGGTTCGGGTCCGACCCGAACTGGTTATCCTCGATAATGGCGAAAGCCGGGTCCAGCGTCTTCAAACTTTGCAGCACGTTCTGCGTACCCATCGTTTTCAACTCGGCAGCCGAGTAAGTGGATGCCGATCCCGTGAAACTTTCCTTCTTACGCGTGAAGATACCCGTCACCACCACGTCTTCCAGTTTCACGTCCTCTTCCCGCAACACGATCGTCAACTCCTTCTGTTCCACGCCCGCTTTCAACCGGGGAATCCTCACGTCCTCCGTCTTCATCCCGATAAAGGAAACGACTAGCGTGGCCGTGTCAGCCGGGATCAATAACTTGAACTTCCCATCTACATCAGTGGCTGTTCCCATTGATGTTCCTCCCAGACGTACCGAAACTCCCGGAATGGGCTGCTTTTTCTCGTCTATCACCTTTCCCCTCACTTCCCGGTTTGCCACACGAGTGGAATCCACCGTCCCGGCCCTCGTCAATAGCGGAAAGCCCAACAATAAAATCATAAATAACCGGATTGTCACGGTTACCGTCCTTCGATCCGACAGTAACTTTCGCTTAAAAACATTCCTGTCATAAGTTTTTTTCATAACTTTGATTGTTAATTAATTGATAAGATTGATTACATAAAGGGATGGTATTCAAAGTTTTCCAGGCAGAGGATACCTCCCTTTTCTATTCTTCCGTTGCTTTTCTCAACGTACTTTACTCTAACTATTTCATTTTATTCTCATTTCAGTTAAACGATTACAATTCCGCTCCATCATGACAACGATGGCACAACAAACTACCCCTTTGTCATTCAAGATAAGGATTCTATAAAAACTGATGAAGAAATACAAAGATCTGAACATTCCCGGCCCACAACACGAATGTTCGTCACGCCGATCTCATTACAAACTAAATGGTTCCTCTACACCACTTGTCTAACAACAAAGTCAAAAGAATTATTAAAGCCGGATTCCCCCTTTTACACGCAGAGATACAATTACGATTTACCTCCATAAGCCTTTTTTATTAAAGATTAGAGCGAAAAGAAACGGTTCCGCCTGTCCCGCTGTCTAACACCTCAAGGGCTGTGGGTGCATTACACACTCCATCACGGGGGTTCGGAACCGCCGTATGGAGATAGCAGGCATAAAAAATGCCCGCTACATTGTGGCAGGACTCCCCGCCCTTGAGTATGTTAGACATCACAAATATAGTAACATTTTTATAAAAAACAAATATCACTCCACAATTTAACCATCCAAAATAAAACAATATAGCAGCATTCATTACTTCTATAAAATAATCATATCTTATTCCTTAAAATTCGATAAAATCACAGACCACCCAACTTGTTTTCTCAATAGAAAAACTAGTTCATTTATGAGGAATCTTTGTTATATTTGTATTAGAATCATCTCAAGTTTTTTTAATCCATTAGCAATAATACAGCATGAAGCCAACCAATATCACTCGGGAAGAAATGTGGGCCAGACAACATTTATCGATACATGACATTGATTATGCCGCGTGGGAACGGGATAAAGCCATGCTCCACCAGATGGCAAAAGTAAATCAGAGTTGCACGTTTGTTGTTGATGTTTACAAGAGTAAGTATGTATATGCCTCCTCTAATTTCGCAGATTTACTAGGATATGATTCAAACAAAATTGCCACATTGGAAAGGCAGGGAGATTATCTGGAATCCCGGTTCCATCCAGATGACTTCGATCAATTAGTGGATTTACAAATCAAACTGGGACAATTCATTTATAGCCTGCCCGTGGAACAACGAAATGATTATTGCAATATTTACAGTTTTCGGGTACGTAACGCCAAGCAACAATATGTAAGGGTAACCAACAGATTGCAAGTTTTGGAACAAGGACTTTCAGGAAAAGCATGGCTTATACTAGGCAACATGAGTATTTCTCCGGATCAGAAGAATTCAGAACAAGTTGACTGTACCGTTCTCAATCTCAGAAACGGAGAACTATTTTCCCCGGCATTATTATCCTCCCCGACCATCCATCTGACAAAGCGGGAAACGGAAATATTCCACTTGATTCAAAAAGGCTTACTAAGCAAAGAGATTGCCAACAAACTCCAAATCAGTATTCACACGGTAAACATTCACAGACAAAACTTACTACACAAACTGGAAGTACAGAATTCCATCGAGGCTATCAACAAAGGGATCGAATTAGGGCTATTGAAATAATTCGTATTTGTCATCATTTCTATTGACTAAACAGCTACAAAATAGTATCTTTGTAAGAAACAAGAATCATGATCTTTAAAGCTAATATCAAGTTTATGAATTCCGAGACAAACCGCATAGAATACAAACAAGAACTCACTGATGATTTAGAAAAAGAAGCCGTAGCCTTTCTCAATTACCCGGAAGGAGGGGTACTCTATATCGGAATTGAAAAAACGGGTACAGCAATCGGAGTTATTGATATTGATAGCGATATGCTCAAAATCAAAGATCGTTTGAAAAATAACATTACACCATCTTGTATGGGGTTATTCGATATCGCGACGGAAAATATTGATTCAAGGGATGTAATAAAAATTACATTTGCCAGTGGTCCGGAAAAACCTTATTATATAAAAAAGCTTGGAATGTCAGAAAAAGGCACATTCATCCGAGTCGGGACTGCAGCAGAACCAATGCCTGTAAAAATGATTGAATCACTCTTTGCCAAACGAATCCGGAACTCTATTGGCAAGATAAAATCACCCAATCAGAATCTTACTTTTGAACAATTAAAGATATATTACGAGGGGGCTAACAAAGCATTAAATCAACAATTTACATCAAACCTTGAATTGCTCTCTGAAGAAGGACAATATAATTACGTGGCTTATTTATTAGCCGACTTGAATGGAATGTCTATAAAAGTTGCCAAATACGAAGGGGTTGATCGGGTAGACCTAATGGAGAATAATGAATACGGTTATTGCTCGTTGGTCAAAGCGACGAAGCAAGTATTAGACAAGATCAACGTGGAAAATAAAACCTTAGCAAGGATTACCCCAAAAGAACGAGAGGAAAAAAGATTATGGAATTCCGTCGCCCTACGAGAAGCGGTAATTAACGCCATCGTACACAACGATTATACTTCAGAAATACCTCCTAAATTTGAATTTTTTGATGACAGAATAGAAATCACTTCATTTGGAAGTTTACCACAGGGTATGACCGAAAAAGAATTCTTTGAAGGATATTCCGTACCCCGCAACAAGGAATTGATGCGAGTATTCAGAGATTTGGATTTAGTAGAACATCTAGGCTCAGGAATCCCCCGTATTTTAAGGAGTTACGGAAAAGAATGTTTCAAATTCACAGAGAACTTTTTACGCATGACATTCCCAGCTTTAGAAAAGGTTACCCCCCAAGTCACCCCGCAAGTCACCCCGCAAGTTACCCCGCAAGTTACCCCGCAAGTCAAAGAACTTTTAAAAGTATTGACGGGAGAGATGAATCGTTTAGAACTCCAAGAACAACTAAATCTTGCAGATAGAGAACACTTCCGGCGAAGTTATTTAAAACCTGCACTAGAATATGGTGTTATCGAAATGACAAAACCAGATAAACCCAACAGTAGATCTCAAAGATACCGCCTAACAGAGCAAGGGGAACAAATAAAGAAAGATTACAATAGATAAATCAAACTCATTAAATAGCTATAAATAACTATTTCCCCCTCCACGTTGTTGCATTAACTTTGTTCCTCTTTTCGCACAATTTTAATTAAAACAACTAGGAGTCTATGGTATTCAACAAAACGGAAGAACAGGAAAAAGAATATTTACGACAGATTATCAACACTATAAACGATTCGATCAATAACACGGACAAATCCGTCAAGGAACACGTTGACACGTTACAAGAGTACAAGGAATATCTGTGGTCGAATAAAGACATCGATCCACACGAGATACGCTCCATGAGAGAAAGCATCCTACGTCATTTTGCAACAGGCGAGAGCGTCATTGATAAACGCAAACGACTGGGAAAGATTCTGGATATTCCCTATTTCGGACGGATAGATTTCACGGAAAAGAAAGAGGGATGCGAAACAATGGCATTATATATCGGGATTCACACGTTCTATGACCCCAGCCAAAAAGCCAACCTAATCTACGATTGGAGAGCGCCTATATCCAGTATGTTTTATGACCATGAACTAGGGAACGCATCCTATTCTTCCCCCTCCGGAGAGGTTGACGGAGACATTTCCCTCAAAAGACAATATCGTATCCGCAAAGGTAAGATGGAGTACATGATCGAGAGTTCATTGACCGTTCACGATGATATCCTGCAAAAAGAACTGAGTTCCAATGCCGACGATAAAATGAAGAATATCGTGACCACGATACAACGGGAACAAAACCGGATTATCCGAAACGAAGAAGCACAAACGCTCATCATTCAGGGAGTGGCAGGATCAGGGAAAACATCCATTGCCTTGCATCGTATCGCTTATTTGCTTTACACGCTAAAAGGGGAAATTACTTCAAAAGATATTCTGATTATCTCCCCGAACAAGGTTTTCGCCGACTATATCTCGAACGTCCTCCCGGAACTCGGCGAAGAAACGGTTCCAGAAACCAGCATGGAACAAATCCTTTCGGGGGTTCTCGATAACAAATACAAATACCAAAATTTCTTTGAACAAGTAACAGAATTACTAGATAAACCGACACCGGAATTTATTGAACGGATTCAATACAAAGCTTCCTTTGATTTCATCTCGCAATTAGAAAAGTTTGTTCTTTACATGGAGAACAACTATTTTAAGGCAACAGATGTCAAACTGACCAAACATATTACCGTTCCGGCCGAGTTTATCGATGAACAATTCCGACGGTTCAACCGTTACCCGATGCGCCAACGTTTCGAGACGATGACGGACTATATCTTAGAAATGATGTCTTTGAAACATTATTTCAAAGCGACAACTGCCGAAAGGAACCTGTTGAAAAAGGAAATTCAAAAGATGTTTGCCGGGAACAACGACATTCAAGTTTACAAAGACTTTTTCACGTGGATCGGGAAACCCGAAATGTTCAAAATGCGCAAGAACCGTACGCTGGAATACGCAGATCTGGCCCCCTTGGCATATCTCCACATAGCGTTAGAGGGCACTCCTACCCTTTCCCGGGTCAAACACCTTTTGATTGACGAGATGCAGGATTACTCACCCATACAATACAAGATCATTCAGAAACTTTATCCTTGTCGGAAAACGATTCTCGGGGATGCCTGTCAATCGGTAAACCCTTATGGGTCATCAACCGCCGATATGATTCAGAAAGCATTTGTCACGGGAGAAGTAATGAAACTCTGCAAGAGTTACCGATCCACGTTCGAGATCACGAGTTTTGCACAAAGAATTCAAACGAACGAAGAACTGGAAGCCATCACCCGACACGGGGAAGAACCAACTGTCCTCTCTTTCAAGAATTCGGAAGAAGAACTTTCCGCCATCTCGGAATTAATTGTCACGTTCAGAACGTCGACTTACAAATCATTGGGGATAATATGCAAAACCGAGATGCAAGCACAAGAAATCACAGAGAAACTCAAATCGTACACGGACAACCTCTATTTCCTATCCCATCAGAGTACGGCTTTCGCTAAAGGAATCATTGTCACCTCATCCCACATGGCAAAGGGGTTGGAATTCGACGAGGTGATCATTCCGCAAGCGAACGACACCAACTACAACACGCTTATAGACAAAAGTATGCTTTACGTTGCCGTGACAAGAGCCATACACAAACTAACCATCACGCATTGGGGCAAACCCAGTCGATTTATTCCTTAGACCAATCCTTGCACACGTCAATCCACTCCCGGGAACGGGAACAATCCTCCAGTTCTTTGATAGATAACTCAACCGCACTGTTACTTGTCCCCGCAGCCGGGTAAACAATCTCAAAGCGTTTGAGCGAAACATCCAAGAATACACGAGTTTTCTCCGGAACAACAAAAGGGCAAACTCCCCCGGGCGCGTGTCCGACATATTGTTCCACCAACTCTCCCGGTATCATTTTCGCTTTTTGATGAAAATGTTCCTTGTATTTTTTATTATCAATCCTCGCATCCCCGGCCGTAACGATCAATATTGGTTCCTCCCCCAACAGGAAGGACATGGTTTTAGCAATACGCTCCGGTTCACATCCCACGGCAACAGCCGCTTCTTCCACGGTGGCACTCGATTGAGCCAATTCATGCACCCGTTGCCCTAAACCCAAGCTATCAAAATATTGTTTTACTTGTTCCAATGACATAACAATTCCTCTGTAATTATCGTCTAGCAAAGATAAAGTAAAAATAATTGCAATAGAAGTAATCTAAAAATAATCCCGGGTTCAAGCCCGGGATTAACTGCAAAATCCAATTTATTACTTTTGAGAAGTAATTTCAGTTAACAAAAGACTCTTATCAGACTGTTCTTTCACGTTCACGATGATTTTCATTTGTTCAAAGAATCGTTTTATTTTCTCGTCAATACCGGAGACGTAAATCATTTTTATACCGCAGTCCACTAACCACTGGATAAAATAATTCATATTCCGATTTTTCACTTCACTATTCTTTATAGAAACGACCTTATCATCTTCTGTCGTAATTGTAGATACTTTAATCGCCTTTTTCCCGATATTTTCACCGAGGTGGCAGAGTTGGTTATCTTCAAAAAACAAAGCTGCTTTCATAACTTTATTTTAATGGTTTATATCATTATTATCACAAAAATCACACCAGAATTATACGAATGAAGAACAATAAAAGTTTATTTTTATTCTTTAATACATCTCGGTTTTTTCTAAAGAATTTCCCCATCTTTGTAAAGATCAGGAAAATAAAATCTCCCCCTCTTTTTTCACTGTTCTGCCGGGAAAGACCGCACGGGTATGGGAGTCGCTCTGATATTATATGCCTTGGGGATTAATGAACAAACCATGATGGAAGATTACCTCGCCTCTAACGTTTACTTGAGCGATAAATATGCCAAAGAAATCGCCATCCACCCAAATCTAAAATCTGTACTCACTGTCAAGAGAGAGTTTCTGCAAGCCGAACTAGACCAGATCAAGACAACACTCGGTAGCGTGGAAAAATTCCTAAAAACAGTACTTGAAGTAGATATTTCGGCATTTCGGAAACAATTTTTGTACTAAGAATTCTACTTTTGAATTATCTTTGTCGCTTGAAAATACAATGATATGAATCACGATTATTTCAAGCATATATTCTTATACATTATTCCTTTATGGATAATACTCATTTCCGGGTGTAAAAATATCGGGGAAAAAGAGATCGTGATCATATCAACCAATGATATACACGGGAGAATCGAACAATTCCCCAAGTTGGCCACTTTCGTGGAACGCATAAAGACGAAACACCCGAATGTCATTCTAGTGGATGCCGGGGATCGCTTCACGGGCAACCCATACGTGGACCACGCGCAAGAAAAGGGTCTACCCATAATCTCATTAATGAACGATCTGGGTTACGAGATCGGAACGCTAGGAAACCACGAATTCGATTTCGGACAAAAAATCCTTCGTGCCAGAATTAACAATGCATCCTTCCCGATTGTGTGCGCTAACATCAATTCTTCCCGGAGCGAATTAGACAGCATTCCTCCTTATCACGTAATCGAAAAAGATGGCATCAATCTAGGTTTTATTGGCCTTGTACAAACAGGTGTAGACCAAATACCAAGCACGAACCCGGAGCATTTGAAAAATCTTACTTTTGACGATTATCTCGACAAGGTAAAAGATTACAGATCACTCAAGCAACAATGTGACGTGCTGATAGGCCTCACTCACCTCGGGATCGAGGCTGACTCCATTTTAGCGACACAAATGCCGGAACTGGATATCATTATCGGGGGACATTCCCACACGTTACTAGAAACTCCGAAAGAGATAAATAACGTCATGATCGGTCAAACTGGACTCAAGCTGCAATACGCAGGTTTGACCATATTAAAATTCAAAAAGGGCAAGCTCACCGAACGCTCCTATCAATCCTGTTTGATTGATACAATTACACAGGTTGATCCTTACATAGCACGGAAAGTTAACTCTTTCATGGAGCAACCCGAATTTAAAGAAGTCATCGGGGCAACCTCCCTCCCGTTCAAATCTCAAGAAAGTATCGGTAATATCGTGACCGATGCCATGCGATGTTCAGCTGCATCCGACCTTGCCTTTTACAATCAGGGTGGCATTCGTCTTTCCGAACTTCCTCTAGGAGACATCACGCTGGAAACCATCCTCTCCATAGAACCCTTCGGTAACCATATCGTTATTCATGAATTATCCTTGGCTGACATAAAAGCGTTAATACTAAATCATTTCAACCAAGGGGATCATATGATCGACCTATATGTATCACCCGGGAATTACACGATCATCCAGGACCAACAGGGAAAGGGAATAAACGTCATTTTTAAAGACCATCATGGTAGACCACTCGCAGAAAAAAACACCTATAAAGTCGCACTCAATAATTATGTAAGTATTGAATATGATTTTCCAGACAAAGGGAAAGGGCTACATACGGATATTTCCGTAGTAAATGCAATGGTTGACTTTATCCGAACAAATTCCCCTCTCGCTCCAACGGATAAGCGCACTTATCTATCATCCGTTAAATAACACAATCGCAAGACAGGCCTTACACGGTGCCGGAGTGAAATGTTTTTCTCTATTTTAAAAAACGTTCAATAAATGATACATTAAAAAAAGGATGGTAAATAATTATCTAAACACAAGTCCTTTAATGCAGTTTGTTGACAATCAGCATATATTAAAAATGAATGCCGTTGTTTGAAGATTCAATATTTTCACTATATTTGAGATCAATAAATGAACGTTTAATGATATTACACCATTTGTTGTAATACCATTTTACCTGTATGGATTGAGTGATATTTCCCCGGGCGGGAAGTGCGATAAAATCTTGGAATGGGCGAGAAAGAGATGATAAAAGCGATACTTGAAGGTGACCAGAAAGCCTTTAAGCTATTGGTTGACACCTATCAGTTGATGGTTGTCAACACTTGTCATGCTTTCGTACACGATCGGAATGAAGCGGAAGATATTGCCCAAGACGTTTTTATCCAAGTCTTTGAATCTCTAGGTAAGTTTAGATTTGAAAGTAAATTATCCACGTGGTTATACCGGATAGCAGTGAACAGGTCTATTAATCACTGCAAATCTCCCAGGGGACGAGCCATAAAAGTCGATATTGAATCATGGAAACAACAAGAGGTGGCACAATCGGTTGAAATGCCACAACAACAGTTATTGGAAGAACAGGAACAACTGGAATTATTACACCGGGCTATCGACCGACTTCCTGAAAATCAACGCACGGCGCTAATTTTAAATAAGTATGAAGAACTTTCATACAAGGAAATTGCAGAGGTCATGGGGGTTACTCTCTCCTCCGTGGAATCACTTCTTTTCCGTGCGAAAAATAATCTTGAGAAAATATTCAACACGAAATAAAAGACATTGTCATGAAAAAGATAAATAAAAAATATTTGATTTACTGGGTGAACATTATTCTGCTAATGTTGAATACGGCACTCCTCGTATTCTTTTGTTTTACCCCCGAAAAAACAATATATAAGAATGAAGATTCCACCATTTCTAATGAATTCCTTCGCAAAGAATTGGATTTCACGGATGAACAATATAAACTCATTAATGAATTGGATTCAATCGTCTTGAGAAGGCATCAAACCGTTTTAAAACTACTCTGTCAAAGACGCTATCAGATGTTGAACGAACTGGCAAAGCCCAACCCTTCCTTGGAAGAGCTCAACAAAATAGCCACGTCCGTGGGACATTTGCATAAAGCATTAAAAACACAAACGGCTCGTCATTTACTCAATATAAAAAAGGTATGCACCCCGGAACAATCAAAAAAACTCGAGAAAATGTTCATCGATTTATTGGAGATCAACAAACATTGTGCGGAATGTGCAGAAAAATGCACGGATCAAGAAAAATGTAAAAGATGTCCTAAGTTCCATCATTACAAGAACATAGAATCCGATTCACTAGAAATAAACAGGGATTCTATAAAAAATATTACGAAATAATGAAAAAAAGTATCTTGCCAGCGCAAGTTTTTAAAATAAAGTCTGTCATATAACCAAAGAGAGAGAAAATCATGAAAGTTGAAGAGATCATCGAAAAGGACAAGGTAAGGGAAGTGCGTGAGGACTTTTATAACGGGATCATGAAAAAGATGGCCCGGAATAAAATGGATGATGCCGGTCCCGTGATCCGCAAAAGACACCTAGGCATGAGCATTGCCGCGGGAATTGCACTAGGCATTCTGGTGGGCAGTATACACCACCACATGCACAAGACCGATCGGCAAGTGGCGATGCAGGAGTGGCTAGGAAAGTATAATATTAACGACACTAAACTTGAATGTATTGAGGACAGACTTTTTAATTAAAAACAGCTAAACCTACAAGATCTTACTATGAGTTTGAAAAAATTGTTTTTTTTAAGCACGGTCATCTTTTTGATCGGGCATATGAACCTGTTTGCCCAATCTGAAAAGGTCAGCCTATCCGGAACGATACAAGACGCAAAATCCGGTGAAACACTACCCTTCGTCGTGGTCAATATCAAGGACTTAAATCTATGGACCACGTCTGACATTAACGGAAAGTTTTCTTTTAAAGACGTAAAAAAAGGAGAATATACTCTAACCGCATCCTGTCTCGGCTACAAAGATTATGAAATGAAAATTAATCTGAGTAAAAATATTGAAAAATACATCCTAAAATTAGAGGAACAAACCCTAGCTCTAAAAGAGGTCACCGTGACCGCTACAGCCGGGAACAAGTTAAACAGTTCTTCCTCTATTAAAAAAGCAGCATTGGAACACGTGCAGGCTTCCAGTATCGTGGACGTGATGCAATTGTTACCCGGCTCGCTGACCGTCAATCCAAACTTGAACGACATCTCGAGACTGACTATCCGTGACGTCACGGGGAAAGACGCCACCAATGCTTTCGGGACAGCCGTAATCGTTGACGGGGCAAGAATGTCAAATGACGCCAATATGCAAATGGCCTCCACGGCCCTATCAACCCAAGGAATAAGCACGTCGGCAGGAACCGGTATTGACGCCCGCCAGATAGCTGTCGATAACATCGAGTCTATCGAGGTAATCCGGGGAATCGCTTCTGCCGAATACGGGGACTTGAACTCGGGAGCCGTGATCGTTAAAACAAAGGCAGGAAAATCACCTTTGGAGGTTCGTTTCAAGACAGACCCAAAAATCAAACAGGTCTACGCCGGTAAAGGTTTTGCCTTGGGAGAAAATAAAGGATTTCTAAATATTGACGCTGATTACGTGCAATCACAGAATGACATTCGTACCCCGGCAAAGTCTTACAACCGATTGACCGCGCAAATCGGTTATTCCAACGTGTTCAACCCGCAGGGAAGAGCCTTTAGCCTAAACGCTAAATTTAAAGGTCTGACCACACTGGACAAACAAAAAAGTGACCCGGACAAGCAATCCGAAGAAAAGACAAAAGTTGAAAATCAGGAAATCAGCTTGAATATATACGGTAACTGGATGATAAACAAGGCGTGGCTAACCAGTCTGAAATACACCGTAGCCGGTTCCTTGGGAAAACAATATAACTGGGACCACGAACAACATACAACCGTCGGGGCCGCCAACACAAATTCCATGGAATCCGGGGAACACGTGGCAGGTTTCCTCCCCTACGAATATTACAGTGACTTGAAGATCGAAGGAAAACCCGTTTACGCACAAGCCAAATTAACGGCTAATATCTCCGGCAAATACGGGATTTTCTACAATAACTTCATGTTAGGTGGCGAGTGGAGTACGAAAGGAAATGAAGGTAAAGGGAAAAGTTTCGACCCGAACAACCCGCCGACTCAAAATATACGCCCCCGTTCATTCAAAGATATTCCCTATATCAATGAATACAGCGGCTTCGTTGAGGACAAAGTAAAAATTGAAATGGGTAAAAGATCATTAGAACTTTCTGCCGGAAGTCGGTTCACCAAAATTGACACCAAAGGAGCTGATTTTGACGTGATCGTAGACCCGCGTTTTAATGCCCGACTAACATTATTTGAAAATATCTGGAACAAGAAAGGCTGGCAAAGCCTGAGCATTCGTGCCGGATGGGGAATCCAGCATAAAATGCCGACACTTGCCTACTTGTACCCGGACCCGGCTTATATCGACAAAGCTAGTTTCTCATTCAAAGACGATGCCAATGACCATAAATTAGCCGTGATTACCACGAATGTGTTCGAAACGGACAACGATCGCCTGAAAATCCCGAAAAGTAACAACTTCGAGATCGGCGTGGACTTCAAGGTACTCAATGTCAATGCCAGCCTAGCCTACTTCAAGGAAAAATTGACCAATGGATACAATCAAGCCGGTTATGCAGTTCCTTACCAATACCGGGAATACAACTACAGTTCCAGCCTGACCAACCCGGAATACGTGAACGGGGAAGTCGTGGAAAACGGGACACCCGTGGGTTACCGCACCTTGCAAACGTTCGGGGTTTTCCAACGCCCGGACAACGGGATCACAACCGACAAATGGGGTATCGAATACTCCCTTGATTTCGGAAAGATCGACGTGATCAAAACATCGATTCTCGTGGACGGAGCATTTTTCCATACCAAATCATTCGACAATAGTCTTAAAATGAGTTATGAATCCCGATACATAAATAATGAACCTTATCCTTATGTTGGATTATACGTGGGCGGAAACACTGTCGGAAACGGGAATCTCTATCAACGTTTGAACACGAACCTACGTCTCGTAACCCACATCCCCCAATTGCGTCTTGTTTTCACGTTAGGAGCCCAATGCGTGTGGATGGATAAATCAAAAGCCTTATCCAAATACCAAGGACAATGTCTGGCCTACATGAAGGATGACGACGGAAACATCGTCGAAGGAAATGTGGAAAAAGACAAAACCTATAACAAGTATATTAATCCGGTAGCATACATGGACCGGGATGGAGCCATCCACCCGTTCACGGAAACGGAAGCAAACGATCCGGTATTCCAACACATGATCAAAAGCGGTAAATCCACCTATTTCGTGGAGGATTCCCTTGACCCGTACTTCATGTTGAATCTGCGCATGACGAAAGAAATCGGAAGGTTTGCCTCTCTTTCTTTCTATGCAAACAATTTCACGAACGCAAAACCTTGGAGATATTACAAATCCAGTGGTTCTGACTTTAGAGTAAACAGCGACATCAGCTTTGGTGCCGAAATCAGTCTGAAATTTTAACGGATAAAAAAGGAATAAAGATGAAAACATATCATATACTTACGCTTCTGGTCATATTCCTTTTCACGGGATGTCTGAAAGAAGAAAAAATGAGTATCGGAGCCCTAATCAAGGTGAATATGCCGGAAGGTTTTGAAAACACCAGCCCGGAAGGGATTGACGTGAAATTATACAGCACGACATCAGGTCTGACCTACACGAGCAAATGTGATGCCTCTGGTATCGCCACGTTCAACGTGGAATACGGTTTTTACGAGGCTGTTGCCCAACACCGGGAAAGGGGAGAAAACACGATCGACATCTTTAACGGGAGAATGGAGCGAATTGTACTGAGTGAAGGGACAAAAGATGGGGATACTTACACGATAAACCTGACTCATGCCAAATTACAACAATTAATCATCAAAGAGATTTACTACGCCTCCTGTAAAAAAGATGATGGTAAAAATTATGGAAAAGATGCTTATATGTCAATCTACAACAATTCCGACGAGATCGCCTATCTGGACAGTCTTTGTATCGGAACCGTAAACCCTGTCACGAGTACCAGTCCCAGTAACTTCACCAAACCGGACGGAAGTTTATGGGATGAAATTCCGCTATTCATGATGGCATGGCAATTCCCCGGAACAGGCACAGACTACCCCTTACAACCCGGGGAAGAAACGATTATCGCACTTAATGCCATCAATCACGTGGATATTGCCTCGCAATCCGTGGATCTTTCCAAAGTTGGTTTTGCATTTTGGGACCCGCTGTTGACAGGAGCATCCGTTCCCGCACCGGGAGTTGAACCATTAAAAATGATATGGAGAAATAGTGGTAATGCATTTACCATCAGCTTGACAGGCCCGGCTATGGTCATTTTCAAAATTCCAACATCCGAAGCAATCAGCGCACAAGCCTATGCTGAAGATCCCGGAAATATTCAACAAGATCCGGTAAAACCTTCCGCAACAATGAAATTTTTGATGATTCACAAGGATTGGGTAATCGACGGTGTTGAATGCGTGACAAGTGCCAGTAAAGCAAATAAGCGAATCCCTAATAACATCGATGCAGGATTCACTTATATACCGACAAGTTACCTAGGGAATTCCGTTTGCCGAAAAGTGGATGAAGTTGTCGATGGCAGGACCATATACATGGACTCCAACAATTCCAGCGAGGATTTCGAAGTAGTTCCGAATACATTAAAAAACAGATAGACGAACTGTATCTAAAAATGAAGATTATGAAATTCAAAAAAATATATACACTTGGTCTGGGTCTACTCATCGCCGGGATGTCGGCCGTAAATGCCCAAACCCAAGACAACGAGAAGATTTTTTACCGGATGGATCGGGTCAAAGCGAACAATCCTTGGACGAAGTCTTTAAACTACGCTGGATTAACGTTCAACGAAAATCAGGATTTCACCATCGTAGAAATCGACTTTCAATATGGAAAAGGTAGTTTTAGAAATGTGAATGCCCCCACGGCATCCAATAAAACAAACTTGCAAACAGAATCCTTCCGAAGATTGAATAAAGTATTCTTTTACGGGAAATTCAGTTTTGACTACATGAACCGCCTGAAAATGGGATGGTGTAACGTTATCAACCCGTATCGCTCTCCAATATTCTTTGCAGACAGCATGCCGGGACGTCAGACCATGGAAACTTACATTCTGGAAGGCGGCATCGGCTACATGATCGGAAAACACTGGAGCATCGGGGCTAAAATCGATTACCTGACCGCCAGTAACGCCAAGAAGAAAGACGCCCGTAACAAGAACACGTACATGAACTTGAAAGTATACCCGGGAGTAGTTTACCGATCCAAATATTTGAACTTGGGACTGAATTTCATTTATCAGAAGGAGACTGAAAACATTGATATCAGGACAATCGGAACAGGCCGGACACCGGAACTTCTTTCCGTCGAGGGATTGTGGTTCTACACGTCAGAACAGGTGAGTTCAACCGTAAGCATCATCCGGGACATTCGGGATGAAGCGCTAGGAGGTGCCGCACAAGTGGAATTCCATACCCACCGGACCCGATTCTTTAACCAATTCTCCATGCTGGAAAAAAAGCAGGAGATTTTCAAAGCGAACTATAACAAAGAGCGCGGAGGTGAAATGAAACAACGTGCGTACAATTACACCGGAGCATTTAATGTCAGCGGAGAAAAGTACAGCCACTACATTAACCTGCAAGCCAATTTCTCAAATATGCTAGGCTACGAGAATATCCAGCAAAAAGAAGTCATAAACCAAAATAGCACTTGGACACAATTCGGAAAAAAGAATAAATCTTCCATCGAATCCTCCGTTTATGACGTAAACTATAACCTGTTTCGCAATCGCACCGCATATAACAGTTGCTGGAATGCACAAATTGGCGCCAAAGGCTTTTATGCAGAAAGAGAATACCGGCTATATCCAGCTAAATTCCAACAAATATTGAGAAACACCGAAGGTTATCTTTCATTCGAGAAGAATTTCCTTTTCAAAAAAGGGATGTTGGATTGCGGCATAAACGGGGCCTACACCATCGGGGGAGGCACGATGTTAAAAATGAAACAAGAAGCCGAAACCGGCTTGCCGAATATCGACGCATACCCGCAACGAAAAGATTTACTGGAACAGGAATTCGAGTATATCACATCGGATAAAATAGCCGGAGGAGTAAACGTTCGCTACACTTATTTCCTCAACAAGGAGAAAGGGATGAACCTGTACGCTATCGGTAATGTCAATTATAAAAAGTCCACCAGCGGCCTGTATGACGGTAAAGACTGGACAACGTTGCAAGCCACGATAGGACTATCATTCTAGGGGATCAAAAACAACAAATATCAAAAAAGAAATGAGCAAGATTAAGAAAAATTTATGGAGACATGTTACTGCAATTGGGTGTAATTGCAGTCATTGCCGGATTCATTCTGAAAGTATTTTTCGGGGGTGCGCCAGCCGACGTCGAGGCCTACTGCCCGTTCGGGGGACTGCAATCTCTCGTAACCTACTTGAATTCAAACACACTGGCATGTAGCATGTCGATCGTACAGATCATGATGGGGGTAACCCTAGCAATCGGTGTTATTCTTTTCAGTAAACTGTTCTGCGGTTACCTCTGTCCCTTGGGCACGGTAACAGAATGGATGGCCGTTTTGCGCAAAAAGATGAAGATAAACATCAACATCACCACAGGTTCGATTGTCGACAAAATCTTAAGAGCGATCAAGTATATCCTGTTATTCTGGATATTCTACATGACGATCTCAAGCAGCGAACTATTCTGTAAGAACTTTGACCCGTACTATGCTATCGCAACCGGATTCAAAGGCGAACTTACCGCATGGATGGCGTTGATTTCCATCGTCTGCCTATTCCTAGGTAACTTATTCATCAATATGTTCTGGTGTAAATACATCTGCCCGCTCGGAGCGTTGAGCAACGTGTTCAAATTCACGCTCACGTTCCTAGGCTTATTGATACTTTCATTAATTCTAGGCTATTTCGGCCTACCGATGCAATGGTATTGGTTACTCGGTGCAAGCTGCGTGATCGGTTATATCTTCGAAATTGTGTACCACGAAAGCAAGGTATTCCCGTTACTCCACATTACTCGGGATGACGAGAAATGTAACCATTGCGGTTTGTGTAGCAAAAAATGCCCACAACAAATTGACGTGGCGAACCTGAAAGTCGTGAAAGACATCGATTGTACCTTATGTGGTGAATGTATGGGATCATGTAATAAAAATGCTTTACAGATAAACCGTAAACCGGCATTCCGATGGTTACCCGCAATTCTAGTCGTTGTTCTCTTCTTCGTCGGGCTGTGGATGGGTACCCATTGGGAATTGCCGACCATAGATGAACGTTGGGGAGACCCGGCAAAATTGGAACACTTGGAATCCTTCGAACGCGACGGCATGAGAACCGTGAAATGTTTCGGCAGCTCCAAAGCATTTGCCGCACGAATGAAAAACGTCCCGGGAGTTTACGGGGTAACGACCTACGTGAATCGATTCGCCGTCGTGGTTTATTATGATCCGAGTGAAACGAGTAAAGAAAAAGTAGAGAACGCCATGTTTACCCCGGTAAAACGGAAACTGAATACTCCTCCTGCCGGAGTGAAACAAGTAAAAATAGTCACCTTGGGTGTTGAAAAACTATTTGACCAAATGGACGTGACGTTCCTAGGAAACATCATCCGTGAAAAAGAAGGTTTCTATGGAATACAAACCGAATACGACTGCCCGGTAAGAGTGAAATTATTCATGGACATCAATAAACCAATCGACAAAAAAGAATTAAGAAGTATCGTCGAAACCCGTGAATTCGAGATGCCGGTGCATGGTGGTGGAGTTAAGAAGATCGAATGTGACTACGAACTGGTAAACATCTCGAATCAAGTGGACACGATCGGTCGTCAGGCATTCCTTGAAATGATGTTCCCGGCAACCAAATCTCGTTTTCAAATTGCCTTGAAGAAATACGGGGAAGACGCTGCCACGGCAGTTTACGAGATGCCCTATCCGGGATTGGATAAACCGTTAGTTCAGCGCCAAGTACCCTATTTGGGAAGCTTCCTTTCCACGCAAGATGGAGTGATGGAATTCGCCACGGCTCTGAACGGTGACATTCCGGTTATCCGGATCACATACGTGAAAGAGGTTCTGGACGATGATAAAATCTGGGAAATTCTTCAAACCCCGAAATGGAAAATCCATTACACGAACGGGACAACCAAAGAAATTGATGCTACTCTAACCTTTAAAACACCGGGTAAAACCGTTGAATAAACAACCGTTTCCAAGGGGCTTTCAAAAAGTCAATTTTAAAAACTACCCCCACCAGCTCCCCCTTGCACAGGGGGAGAGCTGATTACCAAGCGTTTTCTCCCCCTGTGCAAGGGGGAGTTAGTGGGGGGTAGTTGATAAATACAAATACGACTTTTAACATATCCTCCACGGGAAACTTGAAATCATTTTTTACGATGCTTTTATCTTGTCAGAGTAATCCGTTTGGATTACCCCGCGAGACTTATACCCATACAAATTGTAAATCACCATGATAAAAAACATCATCTACACCATATTACTCACCCTGATCATCAGTCCCTTGGTGGCTCAGGACATCGGTACAGGCCAAACAATTCCGATGGATCCCGATATACGGATCGGGAAGTTGGATAACGGGCTGACCTATTACATTCGTCATTCCAAGAATCCTAAAAACAGGGGAGAATTTTATATCGTTCATAACGTGGGGGCAATGCAAGAAGAGGACAACCAGAACGGCTTGGCCCATTTCCTTGAACACATGGCCTTTAACGGAACAAAGCATTTCCCGAAGAAAACCATGTTGGAATACCTTGCCAGCATCGGTGTACGATTCGGCACCAACGTGAACGCTTTCACGTCCAGAAACGTAACGGCATACAATATCTCCGAAGTTCCCTTAATTCGGGAAACGATCATCGACACCGTGTTGTTGATGCTTCACGATTGGTCCAGTTACATCACCTGCGACTCGGCTGAAATCGAGGCAGAAAGAGGAGTTATCCGGGAAGAGTGGAGAACCCGGGACATCCCCCGTATGCGCCTGTCGGAACAACTGAACCCCGTGATGTACAACCATTCGAAGTATGCCGAACGTAACGTGATCGGTGACATAAATATCATCATGAACTTCAAACGTCAGACCTTGTTGGATTTTTACCACAAATGGTACAGGCCCGACTTGCAGGCCGTGATCGTGATCGGTGATTTTGACGTGAACATGATGGAAAATAAAATCAAGAAAATTCTATCACCACTACCTAAAGCACAACATCCGGTACAAAAAGAAGTGTATTCGGTCCCCGACAACCGGGAGCCTCTCGTTGGCATCTCGACCGATCCGGATGCCGGTGCCATGGTAGTCAGACTCATGTATAAACTGGATCTTCCTTCCCCAAGTGAAAGACAAACGGTGAAGGCCTACAAAACCGACTTGGAAAGAAGCTTTGTGTCGGAATTATTCAAAAAAAGAATCATCAACAAAGCTGCACAAGGCAATCCTTATATCCGTCAGGGATCAGTAAACTACACGGACTTAACGCCCGACAAAAAGATGGTATTCATCATGGGAGCCGTGAAAGACAATAAAGTCAATGAAGCCTTGAACGAACTGGCTATCGAAGTGGAAAGAATAAAAAAGCACGGGTTTACCCCGGAGGAGTTCAACGAACTACAAGCCAACATGCTTAAATCAGTTAAACTCCAAATGAACCAGAGAAAGAATCTTAAAAGCGTAGATATGGTGAAAGCCTGTTTGGCACATTTCACCACAGGCGCCCCAATCCCGCCGAATGATTTCTTAGAAAAGATGTCAGTCTCCACGCTACAAAATCTGACCTTAGAGGAACTGAACCGTACAGCCCTAGAGATGTTCTCCGATGACAATATACTCATCACGATACTCGGTCCCCGACGAGAAAGTATCAGTTATCCCGGCGAACATGAGTTAATCGCTACCGTCCGGAACGCCAAAAACCAAAACATCACGCCTTATGTTCACCGGACTCTAAAAGACACCCGGTTAATCACGAAGACACCGCAATCCGGGAACATTTTAGAAGAGAAGAAGAATGACACGATGGGTACTGTTGAATGGACTCTTTCAAACGGCGCAAAGGTCATCATAAAATCATACCCGAACAAAAAAGACATTGTTGACATCAAAGGATTCAGCGAAGGAGGAACCTCCACTCTGCCGGAAAAAGAACTTGCCAATGGATTCATGGCCAACAATTTCTGCCAACTCATAGGAGTGAAGAATTTCTCCCGGGCCGATTTAAAACAAATCAATGTCGGGAAAGTCATCTCCCTCACGCCGGAAATCGGGGAGTATTACGAAACATTGAGCGGGTATGCAGCCAAACGAGACCTAGAAACCTTGATGCAAATGATCCATCTTTATGTCACGGAACCGAACTTTGACCAACAAGAGTTTAACCATCAAATTGAAAAAATAAAAAGTACACTAAATAATCGCAAGGGCCTCCCAAAAGCCGAGTATAGTCAAGAAGTTCAAGGCGTGAAATACAACCATCACCCGAGGAAAACAAGCCTAACCCTTGAAAAAGTAAACACGATCACCTTCGAAAAGACAAAACAAATATACCAAGAACGTTTTGCCAATGCCGGAGACTTCACGTTCATTTTCACGGGAGACATTGACTTAGAAAAATTAAAACCACTCGTGGAAACGTACATCGCCTCTCTACCGACAACAGGGGTAAAGCAGGAATACAAAGATAACCACGTGCGTTACGCCAAGGGAAAAATCATCCGGCATATCGAGAAAGAGTTGACAACCGACAAAGCTTCAATCAGTGTGCTTTACACGGCAAAACTCCCCTACTCCGCCGAAAACAAAATTCTCTCGGCTGCCTTCCGCTATATTCTCCGGGACAGATACATGAAATCCATCCGTGAGGAAAAAGGGGGAGCATACAGCGTCAGCGTGAATGCCACGGAAGAGGCTGTCCCGACAAACCAGATCACGATAGAGGTGAATTTCGACACGGCCCCCTTCATGGCCGACGAAATGCTGGAGATTGTCCAGAAAGAAATCGATGATCTCGTCAAAAATGGCCCCTCATCTTCCGAATTGGAAAACGCACAACGTTATTTCAACAAACTTTACAAGACAAACATTTCCACCAATTCTTATTGGCTGGAAACTTTATCAGACTATTACCGATACGGAATTGACAATTTCACGAATTACGAAAACACGATGAGTGGCCTAACACCATCAGATATTCGTAAATTCGCCAAAACCGTGTTTGGACAGAAAAATAAAATGGAATTCGTATTATTACCAAAAAAATAACGGGATGAAGAAAACAACATTTATCAAAAGCATTATTGCCGCCCTCTTAATTGCAGGTAGCACGTTTACAGCAAAAGCTGACAAAGGTATGTGGCTGATCCATCTTATGGCCCAAACCAATTACGAGGCAATGAAAGCCAAAGGGGTTGAACTCTCGGCAGAAGAAATATATAGTGAAACCGCTCCTTCTTTAAAGGATGCCATCGTGGCCCTAGATTTCGGAAGCTGCACGGGAAGTATGATCTCCAAAAACGGCTTGATGATCACGAATCACCATTGCGCTTACGACGACATCCAGAAGTTGAGTAGTCTTGAACACGATTACTTGAAAAATGGTTTTTGGTCAAAGAATCAAGGTGAAGAAATCCGTATTCCGGGCAAAACGGTCATGTTCCTAGATCGGGTGATCGACGTCACGGACGAGTACAGGGAAGTACTGAAAAGTTTCGAGAAAGACGACGAGGCAGCTCCTTATACTTCAAGAAGAGCCAACTCCGTGATCGAAAAGAAATACGCGAAGAAAGGGTACGAAGCCTCATGCGCGGCCATGTTACGAGGTAACAAATATTATTTGTTCTACTATAAAGTGTACGAGGATGTGCGCCTTGTGGCGGCTCCTCCCACTTGCTTCGGGGCATTCGGGAAAGACACGGATAACTGGTCGTGGCCACAGCATAAAGGAGATTTTGCCATGTACCGGGTGTACGGTGACAAGGATGGAAACCCGGCCAAATACTCTCCGGACAACCAGCCGATCACGCCGAAATACGTGTTACCCGTGTCAGTAGCCGGGATTAAGGAAGGTGACTACGCCATGGTATTGGGCTACCCGGGGTCAACTGCCCGCTACACGCCATCTTTCGGGGTAAGCGAGAAAATTAACATCACGAATCCAGCCATGATCAAGGTTCGGGACACGAAATTAGCTATCCTGAGGGAAGCCATGAATGCCGACGAGAAGATCAACCTCCAATACGCTTCCAAATACTTCATGAACAGCAACTACTGGAAATACGCCATCGGTGAATGTGAATACACAAAAAAATATGATGTTGTCGGCCTTAAAACAGCCGAAGAGGCGAAACTAACCGCATGGATTAACGCAGATCCCACCCGCAAGGCTAAATATGGTAACCTAATAGAGGAATTACGAGCTTGCTATGCATTCTCCGCTCCCTATATGGCCACCGCCATCTTCCACCGGGAGGCTATCATAAACGGGGCAGACTTAACCCGTCTCGCCATGCGCTTTAAAGGATTCGAAAGTGCCATGGAAAAACAAGGATGTTGTGTCCTACACAAAGACTGCGCACAATGCAAGAACCTGAGACATTTCTGCGAACAATATTTCAAGGACTATGACGAGCAGGTTGACCGCAAGGTCTTCACTGCCATGATCGAGTTATACGTGAATAATATCGACCCGAAATTCTTCCCGGAAGAAATTGGTAACCTCGTAAAAAAATTCAAAGGTGACTACCAGAAACTGACGGACTATGTTTACAAAAATTCCGTACTAACAACGAAAGAACGCTTGTTTGCTTGGTTAGACAAGGGTGTTGACCAAAAAACAATCGACAAAGACCCGGCATACCTGATCACGAAATCCGCCCAAACGAAAAACTACGAACTGCGTGATTATTTAAAAGACAATAACCAAAAAATAGGTGCTTTACGCACGCTTTACATGGAGGCTCTTGTCGAGATGAACAAGGGTACCGTGCTTCCCCCGGATGCGAACTCGACAATGCGAATCACCTACGGAACTGTTGGCGGTTACTCCCCTAAAGACGGAGTGACTTACGATTACCGTTCTTCCATCGATGGTTACAAGGAAAAATACGTGGAAAATGACCCGGAATTTGACTTGAACCCGGACTGCTGGGCTGCCATTCAAAAAGGAGACTGGGGACGTTATGCCGATAAAGACGGAAAACTTTATACCGGATTCGCCACGGATCTCGACATCACAGGAGGAAATTCCGGCAGTCCGGTGATCAATGCCAAGGGCGAATTGATCGGTTTGGCATACGACGGCAACTGGGAATCCATGGCCGGAGACCTTTATTACAATCCGAAATATAATAAATGTGTATGCGTTGACATTCGTTTTGTACTGTGGATTATAGACAAATACGCGGGGGCGTCAAATTTACTAAACGAAATTAGCATTGTTGAATAATAAAAAATTACTATATTTGTTTGGTCAAGGAGTGAGTAATCTTGATACGAAAAGCACACTACGATTATTTAATGTTTTTAATCAATCGGTCACTGAAGCACGCACCAAAAAGTGATCTTAGTTTGATTCCTTGACATAGCGGTCTCCGAACGGGACCGCTTTTTTCGTATTTCACTTACCACACTCTCGCCAGTATTGCAGTATACTCTCTTGGGTGTCTCGTTAGTTAGTCCATTACAAGTCCAGTAAAGATCCGTGACAAATTCTCCGCGTTCGCTCGTTGATTTCCCGTTAACTTCCCGTTGACTTCCCGTTAACTTACTAACGAGACTCCCAAGAGGGTACGACGCGAGTAACCGACAAATATATAGATTGTCCGAAAAACAAGACCATCAAAGGTAACCCGCAAACCAAGGCAAGGTTCTAACATATTATTCACTGACTTCCAACTCACAACGATTTAACATCAAAAATAATCCAAAACATACACGTTCATTAAAAATAATTTCTATCTTTGTCCCGCATTTGGAAAGATGCAGGAGTGGCTGAACTGGCACGCCTGGAAAGCGTGTAAACCTCTAAAGGGTTTCGGGGGTTCGAATCCCCCTCTTTCCGCTAGGAAATATTGAATTTCAGAGAGTTGGAAGTTAATTCTAACTCTCTTTTGTTTTAATAGCATGGTCTGTTTTAGGGTGTTTTTAATGTCGGTTTTCGACTGAAAGTTAAACCAAGAGTTAAAACGAAAACGAAGTTGTTATTCCCAACGTTTTTGTTTTGTCTTCAACAATCACTATCTTTACAGAAAGAAGAATGACAACATGAATTTAATAGAATTAAATATGGATAAAATAATTGCCTTGTGCAAGAAGTACAAGGTTCGTAAATTATTCGTGTTTGGTTCTATCCTCACGAATCGTTTCAACAAAGAGAGTGATGTTGATTTTATAGTTAATTTCGACAAAGCACAAGTAACAGATTATTTTAATAATTTCTTTGATCTGAAATACGCTTTAGAAGATATTTTGGGAAGAGAAGTTGATTTGCTAGAAGAACACGCCATTCGTAACCATTACTTGAAAGAAAATATCGAGCAAACCAAAGCGTTAATATATGGATAACTTTACCAAGAATTTCTAACAAACAAGAATGCAAACAACAGTAAGTAAATCAGGTTGTTCGTTCACGTGTTGCAAAGGTACTACTTGCAAGCAAGGAAACCAAATGAATATTGCAGAATATCAAACATTTATATGTATGATAATATATTGATTTGACATTCTATTTCCAACTTTACCATACAAGGAAATTACACACGTGAATATCTTTAATTACAGAAACATTCTAACAAATGAAGTTATTTTTCATTCTAAAATAGAAATATACCTCTCCAAAGAAGCTTTTTCCGCTTCGGCAACTAGCAAGTAAAAATCATCATGTTGTTGCTCCGTGTGAGAAACCTCCAAAGCCTTGTAATAACGTAACTTCATATCATTATCACTTTTAAGAGTAACGATAGTATAACCTTTTTGCAGTAAATAAAGATTCATCAGAAGTCGAGAAGTACGCCCGTTACCATCTATAAATGGATGTATCCTCACCAGTTCACCATGCAAGTAAGCGGCGATAATAACAGGATGAATATTTTCTTTTTCCATGCTTTGAAATGCAAGCATGAAATCTTCCATTAGTTTCTCTAACAAACAAGGTTGAGACGGTACGTGTGTGCTACCCGAGATCATTACAGGTACGGTTCTATAACTTCCAGCATTCTCTCTATCTATGCCATGTAACACAAGTGCATGAATCTCCTTGATTGTCCTTTGGCTTATTTCAATATCCTGTTGGGCAACCTCCTTTATATAGTCAATAGCCTCTGCATGATTGATTGCCTCCAAGTGTTCACGCATGGATTTACCAGAAATGGTGATTCCTTCATTCACAACAAGTGCTGTTTCTTGTAAAGTGAGGGTGTTTCCCTCTATACGGTTGCTCTCGTAAGTGTATTCTATATCCAAAGCATCTTGTATTTTCTTTAACGCCTCAACAGGTAAAGGACGCAAGGATGATAACCGCACTTTCAATAAATCCACTTCTTTTAATAAATCAACCAACTTGCTATTCATGTTGCCATATTTTTAGTTGATTACAAAGGTAAGAAATTATCAGTGTTTATATCTAGTGGGAAAATACAAAATTCAGGGCGGTATATACATTTGAAAAGAAGTAATAGGAATCCTACCGAGAATTAAGAGAGAAAATACCTCTTTTTCGAAACTGATTCAGAGCTTACTCGTGGCTCATGCAGCCCGGATAGAATAAGCCCCGCTTAAGCTCTGAATAAGCAACGAACGAGAGGTAGTTTCTCGATTACTTCACGGTTAGATTACACTTGATTCTCTACACAAACTGAAGAGCAGAACAACATGAATTTGTTCAAAACTCCCTATATCACATATAGCTAATTACAAAATTTACTTTTAGTAGTAATACAACCGAAACATCCTATTAATTGTCAAACAACACCAAAATTTTGTATATTTACCAATTAAATCAACATTATCTATAAATTATTTGCATGTCGACACCCAATTTAATAATAGGTACATTCTTTATTGTATTGAGTATTATAATCTTCACATTTCCCAATACAATAGCGGGGTACAATACGCTTTCAAATGAAGAAAAGAAAAAAATTAAAGTAAAGCAACTTGCTAAATTCGTATTTAAAGTACTTTTTTCTGTGGGAATAATCATTATTATTGGGAATTACATTTTCACTTGGCTAAAAGTTCCATATTTAAACTATATCCTTCATCCGATTTTGTATATTTTAATGTTAATAATTCTGTTCAGCAACAAGAACAAATATATTCAACAAGATTGAAAAATATAGAATAATACAATTTAGTTCATAAAAAACAACTCTAAAGTCGCCTTACAGTAGAGTGAATATTAACATGAAAAATGTACATGCATGAAGAAGAAAAACACATTTTTAGAACAACAATTATACATTTATAATTAGATAGTTAGATAACATTATTAATCCATCTTGATTTGACTAGAAAATTAAACCATCAGTTAAACCACGCTAAAGACGATCGGAAAGCATTACATGTAATACATACTTTTGTTTGCCGGAGACATCCTTGTGACACGACGAAATTGAAATCACCTCCTATTAATTTTACTTATCGCTCTTTAAAATGGTGGTTATCATCAAGCGATAAGATACGAGTATGCGGTGATAGCACCCAACTGTCACTCAACAACCGGAAAATTCTCATAATTCTGACGAGAAAATAGATTCTAATTCTTCTTATTTTTCACGAGAACTGCAAACAATCCCAATTCTTATCTATTTTTAACGGGAATTCTACAACGATTTTTCCTGCAAGGCGTATCAATAGTACAATTTCACCAGACAGATGATAACATCAAAAGGGAAATAAAGAGATTGCTAGCATAGGTAGAGAGTGAGAATTCCCGGGGTCACAGCCAGGGAGTATAGTGAATGTAGATTGTTGCTAGTCTCGGTGCGGTTACTTCGCGATGAACGTAGCCGCACTTTTTTATTCCATATTATTGAACAATCATGAAAAACTTTCCCGCAGATTACAGATAGTCTAAGATATTTGGTAATTTTGTGGTGAAAATAAAAAAGATTATGGACGATTTACAACATATAGGATATAGCCGGGAGGTCATTGAATTCGTTGCTGTTGCGAAAGAGTTTTGCGGATACCTAGAAGGTTCCCACGAAGAAGATGCCAGCGAGTTACTTTCGAAGCTACAAAAATTCATCCCGCTAATTTACTTGAAAGGCAGTTTGTTACCCTCGTGCGAAAGTGACAACCTCGGTATGATGGAAGAGGTGGTAACCGAGGAGGATTACAACGCCTTGCTCGCGACATTAAGCCGGACACTGGGCGAGAATGACGAATATCTGGAAGTTTTCGACGAGAATATGCAATACAGCGAAACTCCGGTCGTGAACTCGATTTCCGAGAAACTTTGTGATATTTACCAAGATTTGAAAAATTTCATTTCCGCATATCGCAGTGGGATGATCGATGTCATCGAGGAAGCATTATGGCAGTTAAATAACAGTTTTGAATTATACTGGGGGAAGGCGTGTGCCAGCGTATTAAGAGCGATACACTTGGCAATATATAAGGTAGTAGACACGGACGACTCCATGTAAGAGAGATAGACATGGAATACAAGACGAAGATCAGCGAGGAAGAAATAGAAGAATTACCAAACTTCACGTTTGACGGGGAGATCATCGTGATTGATCATGAAGATAAAGTTGACGCGGCCGTGGACGATTTATCGTCCTACCCGTACATCGGGTTCGACACGGAAACCAAACCGGCATTCAAGAAAGGGGTAACACATCAGGTAGGCCTGTTACAACTGGCCACCGACAAACGGGTATACTTATTCCGATTGAACAAATGCGGCCTGTCCGAATCGTTACAGGATCTTTTGGCCAATGAAAATATAATGAAAATCGGTGTCGGGATACGCGATGACATCCGGGGACTTAGGAAACTAGCCAATTTCATCCCGGCAAGCTTTCTGGATTTACAAATATTTGCCAAGGCATTCGGCATAGAAGAGATGTCATTCTCTAAATTAATGTCGATTATTTTCAAGGTGAAAATATCCAAACGACAACGGACGTCAAACTGGGAAGCCCCACGATTGACCCCCGCACAATTACACTACGCGGCAACCGACGCGTGGGGGGCGCTAAAAATGTACAAGGCGTTAAAATCCGGCAATAGCCAACTACAACAAGTGTCCTAGAGTTTGTAAAGTAATACTTTATAAACTCTCTCCCACGGGCACGGAAAAATAAAACGTGGTACCTTTTCCCTCTTTCGATTCGAACCATAATTTCCCATGATTCATTCTCACGAAATCCTTGCAGAGTTGTAACCCCAACCCGCTCCCTTTCTCTTTCTGCGTCCCGTAAGAAATAAAATGTAATCCATCATCCAGCAAGCCTTGTTGATGTTCCTCACTGATTCCCTGCCCTCTATCCTTCACGATTACCGTCAAAAAAGCGTTTTCTTCCCTGCAATCCACATCAATCCTTCCCCCCGTGTAACTGAATTTAATCGCATTGGATAATAAATTACGCAACACGGTCTTCATCATGTTCACGTCCGCGTACCCGGTAAAAGGCCGATCAATATGATTGCAAATTTTTATTCCCTTCGCCTCTGCAATATTCTCCTGCAACACGATCACTTCTTTCGCCGCCTCCGTGAAAGAAAATGCCTGCCTGTACGGCTGTAATAATCCATTCCGGCTATTACTCCATAGCAACAGGTTTTCCAGCAACAGGAAAGCCTCATCCGTGGTCTCCTGCAACATCTTGATAAGATTCTTTATATTATCATCCGGAATTTTCTCCTTCTGGTGATCAAGCGCTTCAAGAATCATTTTAAGTGTACCTATCGGGGCTCGCAAATCATGAGCGATAACGGAATATAGCTTGTCTTTAGAACGGGATACGCTTTGGATACGTTCATTCTGCCTCTCGATGATACGTTGTGATTCCAGTAAAAGCAATTGATTGTTTATTCGCAGGATCAACTCCCTTTTACTCAACGGACGGGAAACAAACTCCACCCCCTCGTAATCAACTACTTTCCGAAAATCTTCGTAACGATTGGGGATCGTCATGTAAAGAATCGGGATCTGTTTGGTCAGGGCGCTCTGTTTCAACTGGCGAACCACGGTAACCCCCTTTCCTTCCTCTAAAGCTAGGCGAATAATAATCATATCCGGCAACCTCAACTTCGCGAGTAGAAACACCTCGTCCGCTTCCAGAGTAGGTAATAATTTAAAATTCTCTCCAGCCAGCAGGCTTTTCATCTTTTCCAAATTCGAAACAGAATCGTCAGCCAAAAGGATTGTATATTCACTATGATCTATATGCATTCACTACAAATTTATAACCAATTTTTGATAAAAGTTCCTCGTAGAGCCGATTAAATGCCATAGCCTTTTGACTTAAATCATCAAATGATTCATTATTACCAATTTCGTTCTCTCCCGACAAATTATTTTTGATCGATTTCCACATCGGGTACATGGTTTCGGAGAAAGTTTGCAATTCAGTTTTCAACAATGCCAATTCACGCTCCATCTCTTTAAAACGAGTCACGTCATGTCCGATCAAGTGAATTTCGGCGTGATCTCGATCTAACCTAACCGAGTAAGCATGCCACTCGATAAATACCACCTCGTCACCATGCATCACCTTGGCATTAAACGTCAACAAATCCTCCGGGAACTTCACCACTTCCTCCAATTTCTTTGATGAAATATCCATTTCAGTCATTAGATCCCCGATCCGACTCCCGATAATATCATCCGGACTATCCCCGAACAAGGAATAAAACGTCTTGTTCGAGAAACTGACATGTAAATGCCGGTTCAGGCGAAGAATGTAATCCACCCGGTTTTCGATAAAGTCCTGATACAAGGCATGATGTTTCACCAATTTTCTTAAAATCAGTTCTTTCTCCAACGCTCCGGATAGCACGGAGGCCACCTGTACCAAAAACGCAATCTCTTCCCCCGACCACGATTCCTCGTGGTGACAGCGGCTCAAGCACAAAAAGGAAAAAAGATGACTGGATATATACAAGGGTAAAAATATAGCGCAATTTACCCCCATCACCTGCATGATATTCTTCAGACTTTCGTTCGTCACGTCATTTATATCCCGAATATATATATAATTATCTCTCTCTAAATCCTGCTCCAACTTCCTGTCATAATAGAAACTGCGCTTCTCTCCAGACTCCGGAAAAACTGACTCCCCGGTACTAGTCCATTCTTCCGATATGGTAAACGTCATATCGTGATTAATACTCACGATATAAACCTGATCGGCACGCTCGTGTTCTCCCAGTTTCTTTAATGCCAGCTTCACGTTTCTATTCAAACCCACGCTCGTGGATAATAAAACGTTTAAATCAGATAAAAATTCCGCTCCTGTTATGTTATTTTCTGTCTGCATACGCTTGTTTGGATCGTTTAGTCCTCAATATTTGTTTCTTTTTCTAGTATTTATACACGAAATTCACACTTCAGGTTACATGATTCTACATTTTTATATAACAAGATTAAAATTCATTTACAAACAACTTTCTATAAGCCAATATATTAAATATAGGCCCTAAATTTAGTCTATAAAAAACTCTGAAAACATTTGGTAACTGAGAAGATTTTTGTACTTTTGTGCCCGGGTAAGTCCTATGCGACCAGCTCCTGTCGAACTCCCCCAGGGTCGGAAGACAGCAAGGGTAGATGGTTGAGCGGTGCGACATAGTAAGCTTACCCTTTTAGGAAATGCCTCTTTAGCTCAGCTGGCCAGAGCACGTGATTTGTAATCTCGGGGTCGTTGGTTCGAATCCGACAAGAGGCTCAAAAGAAGGGAAGAAAAGTGAGTAAGTTCTTTTTTAAGTTGCTGTTGTAGCTCAGGGGTAGAGCACTTCCTTGGTAAGGAAGAGGTCATGGGTTCAAATCCCATTAACAGCTCAGAGGTAGCAGTCAATAAATTGGCTGCTTTTTTGTTTTATTATACTATCATTCAGATAGTTACACTAAACAAATCCTTATCATACAGGACATTGTAATTCAATGTAAGATTCTTATTTTTGGGAATACAAAAGAAGATTTTGTGGAAAAAAGGGTGATTTTTGAGACAAAACATAGTGATTTCAACCCAATGTTTGACAAAATGTTTGACAAATTTGCTTGACAAAACTTCATTTCTACAAATTGAATTTATATTTGAATTTATAATCATATTACCTAACTCTATCCAATTTCTTTTTCTAACTTGTATCTTTCATATTCTCTATTATTTAATTATTAACCTAAATTATTTCTATATTTGATTTATCTATCTAAAATACTTTTACAGGTGTAATTCTATATATACTTGAAAAATAAACCTGTAATATTTCAAAAGGAAACACCAGCCAAAGCTGATGCCTCCTTCCTTTTCAGAGTGGGCAATATCTAAAATATTTTTTGACTTCCTGATTCCTAGGAAAATACAATAATCTTGATTCAAAAAATACCTATTTAACACCAAGTTTCAATATGTGATGTTTGTTTTATATTGTTGGTAGGGGGGGGTGAAAGGTATCTTATGAATAGGAGGGGGAGTGTTTATATTATACTCCCTTCTCATATGTATTTATATATACATCCCTATTACTATTACTGCAACAACAAGGATAATTATAAGAAAATAACCCAAGGTTCTTTGATTTTGTAATTTCTGCTCTTCTTCTGGTGTTATATTTGCAGAGTATGTTTCACCATTACTTTTATTTTCTTGCTGCTTTTGAATAGCAATTTTAATTTCATCAATACTTCTATATCCCTCTTCATACAAATTCTCATCCACAAAATGAAGATATTCCTCCTTTCCATCTACCTTTAAGATCAACAAATGTTCTGTTTTATGAGTTGGTTTGTACAAGGTGCTTTTATTGTCAACCTCTATTAATATGGAATTGTCACCAACTTCTTCCCATCTTCCCTTATCAACCTCTCCTGCTTGTGAGATTAGTAATGTTTGGTCTTTTTGAAAGATATACACTTGTCTATGACCTTCTGAATTTCTTAATAGCACCCAATTTTTATTGATCAAATGTTGTTTGAACACTTCCAAACTGATGAATGGAATTTTATTTGCAATTTTCTTGCTGATAGGAGAGGAATCTATTTTCTTGCTAGACTTGTCTTTTTTCTTACCCAAGCACAATAAAATGATAAATGCAGGTAGTGTTAAGAAGAAAGTAAATACACCCCACCCCCATCTACTCCTGTTTAATTCTTTTGCTCTATAAACTGCCCATATTGTTAATCCAATCTTAATGATAGGCAGTAGTAGCCTCAAAAATGCTATTTCTTGTTGGTTCATGATCTATATTGATTTTGAAGTTTTTATTTGTATCTTGTATTGAATTCTTCTTCTGTGATCATTTCAGTGGTTTCTACAAAAGCATCATTATAGTTTGGATTTTCTTCATTCAAACAGAAACATATTTGCCTGTAGATAGGCAATCCTTCATGAAGATGAACCATTGCTGGTGTACCTTTTTCTTCATTTGCAGGTGTCATCTTAGGAGATTGTACTCTATCTTCCAATTTCCAGAATGGTTCACCTACTTGTTCTCTTACTGAAATTCTACATTTAGGAAAAATATCAGTTAAGTCACTGCCAATCTTGATATCATACATTCCTAAGATTTCCTTTTCTAAAGTCAATATCATAATTCTATCTTGAATACTAGGTTGGCAGCATTCTTTTATTATTAATATTTTTGACTTGATTTTTATTTTTACATAATTGGAATCTTTAGATTCTTTATATAATAAAGTTTCTTCCCATGGAAAAGTTTCTTCCCATGGAATTACAATGACCCTATCCAAATCTGTTTCTTTTGTAATCCTAGACATGATATGATTACTGTTTCCATTGCATATATGCATTCTATATATTGCATACCAAGCTTTATCTGGATTTTTAAAAACATTAGAATGATCTTTTACATGATAATACTCTAGTTTTAATTTCCCCCTTTCTATGTTGTGTCTCTCAAATTTGAGAGAAAAATCTGGAAAAGAGAAAAAATCTTCAAATTTAACTGGAATATTGAAGTTTAACATTTTAAAAATATGTAGTGGAACCTCTTGATTTATTTTGTTTTTGTCCCAAAAGAATCCTTCTATAACTTTGATTAAGATGTTTTTATATATATATTCATCTCCTTTACACAAAACTCCATGTTGGGAATCTATAAACTCTAAAGTACCTTGGACACATGTTGAGTAAAATGTATTATGGACTTGTTTATCTTTATGTCTATTATTTGTAGAAGGGATATATTTAGCACAACTCTTGTAGTATTGCCTTTCAAGGTAGTCCATATATTCCATTTCATCCCCATAGCCATCTTCTAGCATCCAATCTTCAAATCCCATAATTAAATGTTAGTATATTGTTGGTCAATAAAATGAATTATTTCATGTGTTCCATATCCATATTCAATACCTTTTAGGAAATATTCTTTTGCTTTTTCAATATCTTTTGTGTGCTCTTTATATCCTAAAAGGTTGAATACTCCTAGAGCATACAAAGCAAAAGGTTCATTTTGTAAAGCACTCTTTTGAAACCAAAAAAATGCTTTGTCTAAATCTTCACTTCCACCAATGGCATGTATATAACAAAAACCTAATTTAGATTGAGCCTCTTTAAGTCCTTTTTCTGCACTACTTTTATACCAAAATCTTGCTTGTATTGCATGTGCATCATAGACATTTCCTTCTGAATCTTTGATCAATTCTTGTCCTATTAGTTTCATATGATATTGCCCTAATTCATATTGAGCTTTTGTATGCCCTTTTTGAGCACTTTGAAACATCCATTTAAGTGATTCTGTTAGATTCATAGGAGTGCAAAGACTTTGTTTGTAATACAATGCTAGATTGTATTGTGCTTCTTGATCTCCAGTTTCTGCTTTTTGTTTAAGATATTCATAAGCAATGCATCCAAGAGTATTTTCTCTCATTATTCTTGTATTATCCTTCAATCTCCAAAAGGTAATTACACAAAAAGAAGGCATGGAAACTGTAATTTATTTCATTTGGTGGTTCTGGTAATAACCTTGATATAAATAAAAACAGCCCATGCCTAACTCATATATTATCTTGATAATAATATACATGAGAAGACAAGCACTTGCTTTTATCCTTATATCAATTCAAAAATTTACCAGATCTCCAAATGAAGGATAAACTAATGCCTCTTGTTCTACTATGTCTGCTAGAGTGATTACTCACTCCAACTTTACAAAAATAGAAATATTCAGCATTATAAGCAAGTGCTTTAGTGGGCTGCTCTATGACAAAAATAAATTTAATTCACATTAAAGGGTAAAATATCTTCTCTTTTTCTTAAGATGGTGTACAGGTCTAATTCTATATAAAGGTAAAAATTAGAACTGTACTATCATAGGGTGGAGAAGATTTGAATGATTGTTGCACTTAGTTTAGTATATTATATACATCTATGTGCAACATTGTCCCACTTGTTTTCATTTTTATATATAATAATCATTTAAAAACATCTGGGACAATTCCTCCACTTCTTCCAAAATTTCATGATTAAAACAAGGCTAATTAGGCTTTATATTGCCATTTTTATGAATGCTAAAGAGAATCCTATGAAAGGAAGGAGAAAGTGGCTTAAATCAAGGATTTGAGGCCTTATTTGCCATGCTTTAACACTCTTTAATGAATTGGCAAAACAATCTCATTCTGATTGAGAAATGGTGAAGAGTAATCCTCCCTGCTAGGATTCATCACATCTATCCTGTCTTCAATTGCATAGCTATAATAACTCTCTTCTGAAATGATCAGGTGATCAGTTAATTCTATTCCCAAGATGGATGCAACTTGATAAACTCTTTTGGTGATCTTGTCATCCTGCAGGCTTGGTTTAAGATTGCCAGAGGGATGATTATGAACTAGAATTATCCTGCTTGCATTGGCAAGGATTGCAGCTTGAAATATGATCCTAAGATCAACCACAGTGTTACTAATCCCACCTTTACTTACTAGAGCCACACCCAATACCTTTAGTGCTTGATCTAGTAACACTATATACATCTCTTCATGGTGTTCTATCCTATCTTCTAGGAGACTTCTGGCTAGTGAATACACATCTTTCTCATCTGAAATCTTTATCCTGTCTGCTGGTTTTATGTGACACTTGTAAGACAGTTCAACTTCAGCCACATTGAATAATTTTTCTAGTGTTTCCATGTTTCAGCTATATTTAAATTTTGTAACCAAAACATGGAAAAGGAGGTTTGTTTTTTATTGTAGTTATGGAAGGTTTTCTAAAAAATATTTTCCAAAATCAGAATCTTTTAGTGGTAATTTTTTGGTTATCTCTGGAAATAGATGTGAAATATATTCACCTTTTATTATGTAGGGTCTGTTAGCTCCTTTTGCTTTCTTGTCTCTTTTTGTGTACATTAACTTGTTAAATAGTTTTAATGCTTGATTATTTTTGAATTCAACAGGAATAGCTAATAATCTGAATATCTCTTTTAATTCTTTTTCAATGATTTCCCCTGTGTATTTCTCTCCAATTTTAAAACAAGTATTCATGAATTGTTTGAACTTGTGATTGTCATCCAATGCCCAGTACTTTATTCCCAAGTATAACCATCTAAATTCATCTTTTCTTATATTTTGAAGTTTGCCTTCTTTTTGTGTTAATAATTTGCTGGCTAGTAAAGTCCAGTTTATATAACAACCAAGCAACTTGATTCTCTTTAAGAATATTTGAGTATCATAGGTGGTAGTATTGATCATTCTTTCCAGTTCATCCCAATTCCCCTCTATTTCTTTTAATTTTTCTCTTGCCTCAATCAAGAAATTGCTTCTATTCTCTTTTCTTTGTATTTTTTCTTCTTTCTTGATTTCATTTAAACTGGAAATTTCCTTTGCTGTGGACTTGTCTGTTTTCATGCTGATTTCACCCACTTCATGTTTTTCCAAGAGGTATTCCAGTCTTCCTTCACAACTGTACAGGTCATTGATTAATTCCATTTTCTCACATAGGCTGTCTATTAGAAGATGTGATATTTGGTAGTTGCCATGAATATCTTGCCTTACAAGTCCCTCTACTCCTTTTATATCAACCTTTTTGATTGCATCAATAACTTTTTGGAACAAATGTTGAAATCTAGGCTGGTCTCCTTCAATCTTTTTCAAATGTGTAATGATGTGTTGCAAATGTCTTGCCTCTTCTAGTAATTCAAGCCTGTATTTTTGAACATCCACTCTTTTCTTAACAGGCAGATAGTTATGGATGATGGTGTCACTCAAGAGTTGCTTTCTACACCTGCCTGCAATTTGGATGATTTTCTCAATTGATAATAGTGATTGTGTTTTTTGAGTATTGGCAACAGAAATAAGGTGAAAGTCTTCATCAATATCAACTCCAACAAAATATGCACTTGTGATGAAGGTGATCTGCTTGGGGAGTCTATTACCTTTTAATTCAATATAATATTCTCCAACTTCTTTTCTCCCATACATTCCACACAGAACTGCAATTTTGCCTGAAATCTCATCTCCCCCTTCCTGTTTTAATAGTTCTATTATGTTTTTTATACATGATATGGAATTGTAAGCAATCATCACCTTCTGGGAGGAATCTCTTGTTGTGGATAAAATTTGTTTTGCTGCTGTTATGTCTGGACAAGAAGAAGTAATGGATGTTATATTTCTAGCTTTTGGGGAACTAAATTCAGCATGTATGATGTCAATACCTGCAAGCTGGGGATTGGAAAATCCTTTAAGTGTTGCAGACACTAGACACCTGCTTTGAGTGGGATGTTCAAGATAATAATCAATAACATCTTCAGCAACAGGCCTGAAACTGCTGTCTGATTGTAAAGAATCAATCTCATCTATCATTAAGAAGTAATCTTCCAAGTTTTCACCCCTATTTTTCAAGTAATTGATAACTAGGTGAAGGCTGTCTGCAACCACCAAGAATTTTTTGAACATTTTCTCCTTGTTGTTGATCATGTCCATGTATTCATTTATACTACTGTTACTTGTTGTAGTATTTAGGGAGCCAATAGGACTTCCAACATACAAGTACTTGTCTGGATGGTTCCTATACTTGTTATATGCTAGTGCTCTTGTTGGGCAGACAATGATGGAATTTCTCTCACTTCTCAATTCTAATGAAGTTGCCCCAACCCCAGTTCTGTTTTTGTTGAATATCCCAAAAGGTAATTGGTCAATACCTTCCAAGTATTCAGATTCAAAAATTAGAATCCCTTTTTCCCTTTGATGAGATGTGTTATCTTCATCCCCAGAATTTGAAATGGGTTCAACTTGTAAGGTTACAATAGAAGGGTCTATGATTGTGCAATTGTTAATACCTTCTAGAATTTCAGGGTTTGTTTCATGGAGTGGAGTACTGTTTATTATGGCCTGAAGTGTTTTTAATTTTTCATCACTAGGAGTAGTGGGTGGGGTATTTTGTTGTATTTTGGAAGTTTCTTTTCCAGATGAAATTTGTTTTGCCAGTAGGTGTGCCTGTTGGGTCTCCCTGTTCTCCTTGACTTGTTGCTTTATTGTTTCATATTTTACTTTAGCCAGAGCCTTTTGGGGGGAGTTGTTATCATGGTTTGAGTTAATAGCTTCTTTCTTTATTTGAGTTTCTTTGAACTTGCTCATGTCTACCCACTCATGTTCAATATTTTCATTAATCTCTATTGATTTTTCAATTTTATTGTGATCCATAATATAAAAAAATGTAGGGGTCAAGTGAATTTGTTACATGACCCCAATGTTAATAAATTTTAGAGTCATAAGCTACCATCAAAGCAAATTTTTCATTGCTGCATCAATTTCTGAATTTTCAAAGCTATCCAGATAAATTTGTGTTGTTTTCAGATCAGAATGTCCTAAGGATTCTGAAATTATACCAATATTTACTCCAGATCTTTTTAAAACAGTAGCATAAGTATGCCTAGCTACATAAGTAGTTAATGGAAAATTCAAACCTATTTTCTTTCTAATTACTTCTAATTGTGTATTTATATGTCCCAATACTTTTTGTTCTCTATTAAATTTCTGCTGTGCTGTTACATGAATCTTTCTATCTAATATAGGAAAGATGTAATCATCACAAGATGCATCAATTTTCTTATACTTATCAATTATATCCATAGCATTAGGGAGAAGGTGAAAAGTTAATTCTTTTCCTGTCTTGTTTCTCTTATAATACAATCTCATATCCATTATATTAGAATATTTCAAATTAGCAATATCCTTGAAATTAATACCTGCTGTATAATATGAAAACAAAAATATATCTCTAGCAAATTCCAAATAAGGAGAGATATTACCTCCTTTTAAAGAAAGATCAAGATTTACAATTTTCAATACTTCATCCTTACTAATAGCTCTTTTTCTTGTTGGTGTCCACAATCTTCCAACCTTAAATTTCTTAAATGGATTTTCTCTACAAATAAAAATTTTATCTTCTATTGCTTTATTATAAACAGCCTTCAACACACTAAATTTAGTGGCAATGGTGTTACTTACATTACCCTTCTTCCTAAGAAATATCTCAAATTCATTCAAGAATTGAAGATTGATCTCCAAGAAAGAAATATCCAAAGATTTGAAAGCAATTAAAGATTGCAAACAACTTTCATATTTTCCTGCAGTTCTGATAGTCCCCTTTTCCTTCAATTGATCAATTATTTTTCTGAAGTACACAAAAACTGTATTATGGTTTTTGCCTTCCCTACCCAATAGATTATCCATTGTCACTTCATACCCCAAAGCCTCCAAATAAATGATTTTCTTATTAAACTCTTTCAATTTTTCATCTATCAATTGTTGATAATGTTCTTTTACAGGACAATTATCTGATAATTTTTGATTTTCAAAATCCCAATACTCAACATTCAAGGCAAAGCCTATTGAAACATAACTTGCTTTCCTATCTTGAATCATTCTTATACAAGGTGTCACTTTATTCTTTACTGAAACTCTATTTTTCCTACAAATAACACTAATACTAATACTCATACCAATATAATATTGATATAAATTCAATGTGTTGAACAAATGTTTGTCAAACAAAATCATCTCAATCAAACACCCTTATAATATCCTAATTATCAGCAAAGTAAACAGATTTATTTCTTTAATCTTTGACCTTGGTAAGGAAGAGGTCATGGGTTCAAATCCCATTAACAGCTCAAAGGTGGCAGTCAATAAATTGGCTGCTTTTTTGTTTTATTATACTATCATTCAGATAGTTACACTAAACAAATCCTTATCATACAGGACATTGTAATTCAATGTAAGATCAAATAACTACTCGTGATTTCTAAAGTCGAACATAAAAAAGGACGATCCCCAGAGTTTTTTATAAAACCTTCGGGGATCGTCTATTTCTAACTCAGATTCCTTCGCTAAGAATTATTTTACTTTCTCGTAGATATAAAGTTCATGAATTTCTCCGGTATACCCTTCTTCCTTGAACGGACCTTGTGACATACCAAGAACGATTAATGTACCACGATTATTTAAAACAACCAAATCATCATTTACCGGGTCAATTGAAAGACCTTCAATCTCTCCAGAACGACGGAAATCACTCATCTCACGAAACAACTCAACTCTTCCGGCTTTTGCCCCTGCAGCAATTTTACCTTTACGCATTACAGGCTTTCCGTTTTTGTCAAGTTTCACACTGAACGGAGTATCTTTAACCACTTCAGTTCCTTCCTGCAAACCGGTGAAATGCACTTCCGTAATGTCAGCAACATAAATATTATCTGGAATATTATATAAAGATTCTCCATCATCTGAAGTGAAAAGCATTTTCCCGTCAGCGATAAAGATTCCTTGGCACCAGTAGGGAGTCGGACGACATTGCATTTTCGTGTAGTATTGTCCTGTTTCAAGACTATAGCAATACACGTAACGACTATCCACCCAGTCAGACATCCAAACCATATTTTTCTCACGATCAACAGCAAGCCCAGACACCTCTACCTGTCCTGATTCAGGAGACCAAGGAAGATCACGTTTCCATTTTAAAGTCTCTGCGTCATAAATTGACACGGCAATATTGTAACCACGTCCGTATTCGAATTTCTCGATACCGCAATAGATCTCTCCATTGTACACGTCAATATCCCCAAAGTGGTTAGCAATTTTAGGATTCTGGAACGGTTGATCGTTCTTCATGACAAGATTACCTTGCTTATCATACTTATAAAGAACTTTGGTGTCGGAAACATAATAATAGTTACTGTCGATAGCAATTCCTTGACGTCCTGCCACGGGAATAACTCTTTTCAATCGATACTCAGTTCCCAGATGTTGGGCATTTGCAGACATTCCTACAAAAAGTAATGCCAGAGCGAAAAATAATTTATTCATAATCCAATAATTTAATTTGTTGGTAAAAAGATTAAGTATTATTAGAATTTAAGAAGACACATGATTTGCAAGCTATTACCCGTACCAGTTCTTGTTCCAGCATCTTTTACCTTGTCAGGATAAGCCGAAATGGTATAATTTACCTGGAACTTAACATCCTTGATTATTTCATAGGTACAACCTAAAAGGAAGTTATCCTTGTTGTTTGCAGAAGTCTTGGCTGCTTTGTCACGGTACATATCATAACGTACAACCGGTAAGAACTTACCAATCTTATACGCTGCAAGCACATAAAAACCATCTTCCTTCACGTTAGCATCATCACTTTGAATATGGCCGTATTCTGCACGAACATCAAGACCATTCGGATCATAATACCAAGCACCGGTGATAAAACGATTCATCGGAAGATAATCCTTCGCATCTCCATTTTCGTTCAAACCTTTATATTCTCCCCAATTGTAACAACCGATGATACGCAATTTCTCTACCGGACGGATTGTAATACGACCCACAAGATCTTTCGATTTATTGTCATCGTTCAATGTCGGGAGATAACCGTTCGTCAATGATAACTGATAACTCAGATAGCTAAATTTTTGATCTTTGCTTTTGAAAAGGTCTCCATAAGCCATCACTCCAAGATCACGACCATAATCAATAAGATCTGCAGAAGAGATCGCATTACGACACACCATACGGTAACAGATGTTCGAGAAATCCACGGTCTCTAAAGTAGACGGAGAAATATCATAATTCTCGAAACCAAGCGGCAAATAATATTGACCTGCACGGAAATGCAAAGCATCAGTGATATGAGCATTAACAAAAGCGTCCATTACCGTGATCACTTTTTTCTTGTAGGCAGAGTTATCAACCGATCCGGAGAAACACTCCAACTGGGCACGGAAATCAAAGGTTTTTGAAACTTTTTTATCAATGATCAAACGCATACGTTTCAATTGGAATGATGATCTGTTATCCCCATTCTTGTCCCCCCAGTTATAACCGGTTTGAATATAACCAGAGAATTTAGGCAATATCGAAAGAAGTTTATTTACTTGTTTTGTAAGGTCGTCGTTATTGGCTTGTGCGACCTCGCTTTTCGTGTTAGAAGGTTCGTCTTTATCAGACTCGGCCCGGGCAATTGTACATACAAAAAGGGCACAACATAACACCAATACATTTAATAAATAGTTTTTTTTCATAATAACATAAATTAAGTTTATTGTAACTATGCGGGATAATTCTTCACAGAATTATTCTTTAGGATTAATCACATTTTCTCTGATTCCCCACTCTGAAGTATGGAAACGCACTTTCGGATCTCGTACATCATTGCACCGAACAATAACGGCTCCTTCTTTTTCCCAGTACCCTTTCACCGTTAGACCATGCATCGGACCGTCTTCCGGCCCCCGGACAGTTTTATCATCCGGGTTCACCACAATCTTCAAACCACAAGACTGGTTTAGCATATCCATGTCTCCCCGGCTATTTCCCCCCACTACAAGTGGACGAGTTTTAATGAAAGTCGGGATAACATTCGCTTTCCCATCATCTTGCGGAATCGGTAACACGATCTCATTTGTCAACACCCCATCTACCACGACAGACTTCATCCCGAGAATATTTACTTCGGGGATTCCCAATTCCTCTGATAAAAATTTTTGATATAAAAACTCGGGAGAAGCTGTCAATATCCAAACCTCAAATCCATACTCTTTCAAATTAGCTATAAGCTGTTTCATTTCCGGGTAAAACTTTCCTTGATATGACTCCACATAGCAATCATACCCCAACTTTGCCACTTCTTCCGGAGTCATTCCCGCCAAAAAGTGGGCACGATCTTCGACATAAACCTTCCCCACGTTATTACCGTCTTTTACCATCCGATTCAAAATAGCCATTTTTTCCTTGGAAACCTTATCATTTTTGCCCTTATAATATTTATCGGCATAACGATATAAAGCTTCATCCGCCAAATAGTGTGGTGCTTGCCCGATCACAGTTCCATCCCCGTCGAATACCGCTACTTTACGAATATTCATGGTTAAAGTCGTATTCAAGAATGTTTCAATTCTCTCATTAATTTCCTTTGACCACCCTTTGATCTCCCGGTAAGTCTGCGCGTAAATCGAGGACGTAATGAATAGCAACAATATAACCACTATTCCTTTCGTCAAATGTTTTGTATTCATACAATTTATTTTTTATTGTTGATCAGAATAATTCTATTTCTTCACCTCAATAAGGCATCATTATTTTCTATTTTGCACAAGGTATTGTTCCTCCTTGTAAGTAAAGCCGACGAAAACGATCGACAAGGCACAAGCGATAAGCAACAGCACGAACGTCCCGTCCCACCCGAACGAACTTTCCGCCACGTATCCCATCACCACGTTCGCCAGGATAGCCGTCCCGAAGAAGTACCCGAAGAACCCGGTCAACCCGGCCGATGTCCCGGCCGCGTTCTTGGGAGCGAGGTCAAGAGCCTGCACCCCGATAAGCATCACCGGGCCGTAGATGAAGAAACCGATGGCGATCAAGGATAGCGTGACAATCATGTAGTTATCCGAGAATTGCCAGTAAAGGAAGATAAACAAAGCCACCAAGGCCATGAATATGATCGTCGTGATAGCGCGGCGTCCCTTGAACACCACGTCACTCAACCACCCGCAAACGAGGGTCCCGGGGATAGCCGCGAACTCGTAAGCGAAATAAGCCCAGCCGGCCTCTTTAATATCATACCCTTGCGCCTCCTTCAAGTAGGTCGGGGCCCAGTCCAGACAACCGTAACGAACCATGTAAACGAAGGCGTTAGCGATGGCGATAAACCACAACATCTTGTTATTCAGCACGTACTTGAAGAAAATCTCTCTCGTGGTGAGGACCTCTTCCTGTTTCTCGCTGTAATTCTTGGGGTAATCGTTCCGCCATTTCTCTATCGTCGGTAACCCGCAGGACTGCGGGGTGTCACGAATCAACACGTACGCCAGCAGGGCCACGAACAGGGCCACCGCCGCCGGGAAAATATAGGTACCAATGATAAAGTACTTTGAACTGTCCACCCCGTAGAACCACGACCCGAACCACATGGCGCCGTACACGGCCATCGGGCCCACGAGAGCGCCACCCACGTTATGGGCGCAATTCCAGATAGACATTTTCGTCCCGCGCTCCTTCACGGAGAACCAGTGAGTCATCACGCGGCCGCAGGGAGGCCATCCCATCCCGTTAAACCACCCGACTAGGAAGTTCAACACCGCCATGATCACGATGGAGGTCGTGCTTGCCCCGAACAGCTCGATCGGCACGGCCATGAACATCATGGACAGGGCCGCCAGTGCCAATCCTAGAGGAAGGAACACGCGGGCGTTGCTACGATCCGAAACGCTCCCCATCAAGAACTTCGACAGGGCGTAGGCCACCGCGTTCAACGACAACACGATACTCAGCGATCCCTTGTCGAACCCGTAAGGTCCGGCGGGGTCTGTTAGAAACGGCATCGCCATCGAGAAGTTCTTCCGCACGATGTAATAGCCGGCGTAACCGATGAAGATGCCGACGAAGACCTGCCAACGCAGGCTCTTGTAAGTCGAGTCGATCTTACCTTCCGGTAATAAATCCTTGTGAGGTGCTGGTTTTAAAAAATTCCACATGTTATTAGATTTTATTGTAAAAATATTTTGTTATAAACACACTTCCACGTTTTTTTGGCTCTACGGACTTGTTCTACCCTCCCCCCAAAATACATTCTTGTATCGTGTTTCTTTGCCGATTCATAATTATCATTCTTTTAATGGACGCCGCACTTCTTCCTTCCTCGAATGAAATCGAAATCGATTGCTTTCTTTTTCGCAATCGCATTGTTTCATTATGCAACAAATGTATGAGAATTGAATTTTAAAACAAAATGTTTTTCGAAAAAAAATCGTTTGAATTTTGATTTTAACACATTGATTTTCGATATATAATCAAAAAATGCATTAGAGTGATGGAATTAAAATCACTCTAATGCATTGGCTAATATTGATATAGGATGTTCACAACGTTTAGAGGTGGACATTTCGATTTGCCATTTGCATGTTTCGCAATCGGTAACCACGTAATCAATGTCAAGCGCTTCTATTTGCTTGAATAAAGGTTCTCCTATGTCTTGAGAGGTTTTATAATTCTCTTTTTTGAAACCGTAGGTTCCCGCAATACCGCAACATTGCGAATCTAATATGGTTAATTCGATATTCGGGATTAATTTCAACAACTCGATAGAATAGTAAGCCCATCCCAGTTTTTCCATGTGGCAGGGCGTGTGGTAGGCGACCTTGATTTTCTGCCCTGTTTTGAAATTCAATTTTGTTTTCTTTTGGCTTAATAAACGATAGATATACCGGGTAGCCAACTCCACGTCTTCACGAACATCAGCGTTATCAATATCCAACAAGTGAGGATACTCGTCTCGAATCGTAAACGTGCAGGTTGAAGACGTTGCTATCACGGGCATTTTTTTCTCCAACACGGACTTTCGAATCGAATTTATATTCGTACGAGCCTGTTTTTGCGCTTGTTTGATCAATCCGTTGGAAATCAAGGCGACCCCACAGCACTTTTCTTTTTCTAAAAGTTGCACCCCGATGCTAAAAGCATTCATGACCTTAATTAAATCTTTTCCCAGCTGAGGATTGTTGTAATTCACGTAACACCCATGGAAATAGCTTACTTGGCTTGGATAGGCGGCTTGTTTCTCTGCGACTTTTTTATACCAACTTTCGAAAGTGCCGAAAGCGTATTTGGGGAACGTGCGTCGATGGTCGATTTTCATAACCCCATCCAAAATTGCCTTCACCGGCTTTAGGCCCAAAGTTGTATTCACGATCGGGGCAAACGGAGTGGATAACGTTCCGACAAGATCTGTATTGGCTAGAATATAGTCTCGGAGTTTCGGTTGTTTTTTGCTATATTTAATTCGAGCTGCTTGGATAATGTCTCCGATTTTCACGTTCGAAGGACAAGCAACTTCACATCTTTTACAGTTAATACAATATTTCAAGGATTCATCATAGAAGTTGAATTTTTTCAACCGTAGGCGTTCTCCATCGGGGCCTGCTTGTTTGGGACCCGGATAATTGGGATTTACTGCTGCTACAGGACAATAAACGGTACAGATCGTACATTTGATACATTGTTCAAAATTGTTGTCGCTGATATTATGTTGTTGGAGATTCATGGCTTCTTTATTTACTTAAAATCTGTTCTGCTATATACATGGCACTCAAAATGGAAACCCCTGCCCCGCATCCCTCTTTCAAAGGATTGAATCCCTCAAGGATTGCCCCGGCTGCATAAAGATTCTCAAAGATTTTGCCTTCTCGGGTACAACGGAACATGTTGTCGGTTTTGATCCCGAAAGATTGATAAGGTTGTGCATCAAACACATCGCTATTATACCATTGTGTTCTATTCGGGGCAAATGTTACATCGAGATCAAAAATTGGTTCGTATATTTTTTCTGTACTGGCAATCAATCCTTGACTGAAATAGCTTCCTGTGGCAAGAATAAAATTTTGTCCAACGAAAGGAATGTCCCCATGATTGAAAGAGTAAATCTGTGAAATTCTGTTACCTTTTATATCTGCGCGTAAAACATTATCTCCCAGCATGAAAACGCCTCCATTTTGCTGGAAGACAGAACGAAGTTTTTGTTGTGTATGTATACCCGGAACGGAAGGAGGAAGAGTTGGCAAGAGATAGATTGGCTTGTTGATTTCTTTTCGCAAGTAATCTACCACATCTTCCCGGTTCAACCCCGTGATCGCGGGTAAAATAATTGAATCACAATCTCCGCTTTCCGCTTTTAGTATCCGGGCTAATTCTTTTATATTTTCTTGCTTGTCAAATACCCGGGCAATATTAACGGAGCGCATCTCTGTCGGATTCTTGCGCAAATTTTCAAGAGCCGGGAAATTGATAGAATGAATACTGCATTTGGCTCCCATTTTTAGGAATTCATCCGCAATGAATCGCATGTAAAAATCAAGGAATCCCGTGATGTTAAAAAGGCCCGGGTGCTGGATTGGTAAACATTTTTCGTTTTCGCTTATCAATAAGTTTTTAAGCGTGAGCCATGTGGGTTTCAATGTCCCCATTGGAGTCACTCGATAATGATTCTCTTCATGATCCCCTTGGGTAGAAATTCCTGCATTTTTTAAAAATTCTTCCGCTTGTCGGGCTAATTCCTTAAACTTGTTTTCGCCTAGTTTGGCATAAGGATGCGTGGGAGCTTGTTTGACGAGTTCGCTTATCGCATCCAATGGTTTTTGGACGCTTGTCCCGTCGGGTAAATTATTTAACAAATCAAATGACCCGGAAGAAAAATGCAAAGCACTTTGTCCCGATGATATGATAACACATCGCTGACCCCGTTGGGACAAATAAATTCCACTGATTAAGCCGGATAAGCCACCACCGATGATGATTGTATCGAATTTCATGTTATTTCTTAGATGATGATGTTAAACCACAAACGCCTTCATAAATCCAGGCCGTATACTCACTCTCGCGCAACGTGTCTCCCCAGGCAATGGGTGACATCCCTTTCCATCTTTCGTTCAAGAAAGAAGCAAGATCAGCCTTGGCTCTATTCGTGCATACTTTATTCATATCGCTCATTAAACCAGCCGCACGACACGCACAAAGTTCTCCTTGGCAGGTTCCCATACCGACGCGAGTTCTTCGTCTCAAGTCAACCAGATTGTTTACATCCAGCTCGTTTAAGGCGTATTTTGCCTCGCCAACAGAAACCTCTTCGCATTCACATATCAAGCTATTGTCTAATGGCGTATTTTCAGAAAAACGATCGGCCATATCTCCATGCCTGTAAATCGTCGAATTGCGTTGCGTAAGAGGTACGGATATGATTTTTTTGCTGATTTCTTCTATACTCTCCCTTGAACCAGGAAGCTTTTCCGTGGCTGTCGTACAAATGGCAGAAAGGTTGAGTTTTTTGCATATCAAATCTGTTGTCCACTCGGCCATTAACCGGTAGGTCATTAATTTCCCTCCCGTGATCGTGATAAATCCTTCCAACCCGTCACGGGTTGCATGATCCAAGAGCACGATTCCCCGACTTACACTTCGGCCGCTAGGATCGTTGTCAGACGCAACTAGCGGGCGCACTCCGGCATATGCTCTTAATATACGAGTTTGAGCCAGAATGGGTGCCATCTTTTCCCCTTCTTGTAACAGCATGTCAACCTCTTCCGGGGTTACTTTCATGTGATCAATTTCTTCAAAAGGCACTTTACTAGATGTTGTTCCAATGAGGCAGATCGTGTCGCCCGGAACAAGAATGTCAGCATCGGCTGGTTTACGACACCTGTTCAGGACGATATTGTTTACTCGATGTCCAAAAATCAGTAATGCTCCTTTCGAAGGCAACATGTTTATATTAATATCCACAAGTTTTGCTATATTATGTCCCCAGATTCCTCCGGCATTGACAACAATAGTAGCATAATAGGATTTGATTTCGTTTGTTTTATGATCTAGAACTTTTACTCCAATCACCCGATTTTGCTCTCGCATGATCTCGATGACTTCTTGGTATGTGAGTATCGTTGCTCCATGTAATTTGGCGTCCATCACGTTGGATGCTGTCAGGCGAAACGGGTCCACGGCGCCATCCGGTACTCTTACCGCCCCGATAATATCCCGGTTTGCAGATGGTTCTAGACGTAATGCTTCTTTCGGGTCGATGATGTCCGCACGAATTCCCGCCTGCTTACACGCCTCGACAAATTTAGCCTGATAGCTGAGATCATCCTCGGGTAAACTTAGGAATAAACCATCTGTTTCTTCTACACAATGACTGGCAATTTTGCGGAGCGTCATATTCTCTTTGATACATTCTTCTGCGGACTCTTTGTCGGTCACGGCGTAACGGGCTCCACTGTGCAATAAGCCGTGATTTCTCCCCGTGGCACCGGTTGAGATGTCGAATCTTTCCAATAGAAGTGTTTTTATACCCCTGCGAGAGCAATCTCTGGCAGTTCCGGCGCCGGTAGCGCCACCTCCGATGATTATCACATCAAACGATTGTGTAGTTTCGTTCTGCTTCATGTGTATGAAATTTTATTTTTCACCACAAAGAAATGAATAAAACGAAACATATCAAAATTTAAAAGCAACTTTTTTGATCAAAACGAAACAAAAGAAAAGTATTTTTATTTCGAATGAAATAAAATAATCTGAAAAAAGAAATACATGAGGATCTTATTTCAATAGTTTCAAAATTCCATATTAATAAAGTAGAAGAGCATGATTATCATTTAATCGTTTGTATTCTAGGAATGTATTCATCTGTGATTATACGAAGAATTATCACTATAATAATGGTATATGAATTTTGTATATAATAAAAGGTATACTTGAGAAAAAAGAGGAGACAAAAAGCATAACGGGAAAATGCTTTGTCTCCTCACATCACCAACCGATTAACATACCCCAATTGCTTGGGGTTTTCACCAATAATCGCTATATTTGTAACAAACGATGTTCAAAGATAGTACAAATTTGGATGAAAACAAATTTATGTTGGATTATTTTTGATAGAGTAACATAATTTATAGTAATTCTAAATAAAGCGGTATGTCATTTTCAGAAAGATTACAAAAGGTAATGGACGAGCAGGGGTATACAAAATATAAAGTAGCGAAAGCCTTACATATGTCAGCAACAACGATTTCCAACTACTTGAAAAATAAAACAAAACCCGACACTACAAAGTTGGAAGTGATGAGTCGTTTGTTGGGAGTAAATCGAAGATGGCTTTTAACAGGTGAAGGCGACAAATATCGTAAGGGAGATACAGCAACGGCGGAAACTTCTAGAGATTTTCTGTGCGGGATAACGACGAACTCACGGTTCGCCATCTTGTAGAAATTGTAGGCAAACAAGCGTCTTCGTTACAAGCTAGAGATGAAGAAGTCAGAAAGTTAATGACAATGAATGAAGTCTTGTTAGGAAAGTTGACCATCTTGTTGGAAAAATTATTTGAAAAGCTTTAAGAGTCATACAATATTGGATTATACAAACTCCCTGTAATTTATCTTTGCAAGATGAAATATAGAGGTTGTATCCCTTCAAATATTGAAATATAATAAAGAGTTTGTTCAGTTACTTATCCGTTACCTTGATTTAGCAAGCTGCAAATATACTTTAAACAATTCTTGCACTTTAAGTTTTACTTTTTAGAGATGAAAGAATTGCTTTTTTATATGTACTCTTGAATGATAAATGATGCAAGAGTAAACTTCATTATATCTAAAATTTGTCAAATGGGAAGTGTTTACTTTATTTTGACTTCTTATCAATTATAAAAAAAATTAAGAATTATGCGTAGTACATTCAAGTTGTTATTTTACGTCAAGCGTAACGTTCCCAAAAGTGATAACAGCCTACCATTAATGGGAAGAATAACTATAAACAAGGGAATTGTTCAATTCAGTCTTAAAATGAGCGTTCCACCTGAATTATGGGACAGTAAGGCAGGGAAAGCCATGGGGAAAAGTGAGAAAGCGAAAGATATAAACCGGCAGTTGGAACAAATTCGGGTAACAATAAACAATCGTTATCAAGAAATGATACAAGCGGGTGGAGGTGTTACAGCTGAACAAGTAAAAAATGCTTATTTGGGAATTGGTATAAAGCAAGATATGTTTCTCAAGTTGTTCGCTTGGCATAATGAATTATTTGCTCGTAAGGTAGGTAACGGTCGAACCCAGAATACGTACAAAAAATATTGTAATCTTTATAAACTAATGCAAGCTTACATTCTGAAAGAATATAATCGTGAAGATATATCATTAAAAGAATTAAATCTCTCTTTTATTAACGGTTTCGAGCATTTTTTACGTACGGTCCGGGGATGTTGTACAAATACAATTTGGTTGTATATGATTGGAGTAAAGCATATTATCTCCGTTGCACGAAATGAAGGGTTACTTGTTGTTAATCCATTTGCAGGTTATATGATCAGTCCTGAACAAGTGGATCGGGGCTTTCTTTCGGAAGAGGAACTACAATTGTTAATGAAAGCCCCCATGAAAAATAAATCCTATGAGCTTGTGCGTGATCTATTTGTTTTTGCGGCATTTACGGGATTGGCCTATTCCGATATTAAAAATTTAACCAAGAATAACCTGCAAACATTCTTGGATGGCCATTTATGGATCATCACGCGTAGGCAGAAAACAAATGTCGATTCGAATATCCGACTATTGGATGTACCCAAACGAATAATTGCAAAATATGAAGGCAAGACCGGGGATGATCGTTTATTTGCCGTTCCAAGTAACTGGTCATGTAATAATATATTAAAAAACATCGGTAAACAATGCGGATTCAAGATTAAACTTACTTTTCACGTGGGACGTCACACCTTTTCAACTTCGCTTACATTGGCGAAAGGAATGCCCATTGAAACCGTAAGTCGAATTCTAGGCCACACAAATATAAAAACCACGCAGATTTATGCAAAGATAACGAACGAGAAGGTGAGCAGGGATATGGAACTTCTTTCACAGAAATTAGCTGGATTAGAAAAACAACTAACAGCGACAATCTAGGTTTGTTGTGAACAACGAAAAGGATGAATAAATTTGAGAGGTTTTATCCATCCTTTTTATGATGCAAAATACAAGTTAGAACAGCTACTAAGGCATTACCTCTTTATCAATCGAATTTTATTAATATTCTTGTAATTAAGTTATTAGGTAGTTGTAAATGGTTTTTACAATAAAATCTAATAACATGTGGAATTTTTTAAAACCAGCACCTCACAAGGATTTATTACCGGAAGGTAAGATCGACTCGACTTACAAGAGCCTGCGTTGGCAGGTCTTCGTCGGCATCTTCATCGGTTACGCCGGCTATTACATCGTGCGGAAGAACTTCTCGATGGCGATGCCGTTTCTAACAGACCCCGCCGGACCTTACGGGTTCGACAAGGGATCGCTGAGTATCGTGTTGTCGTTGAACGCGGTGGCCTACGCCCTGTCGAAGTTCTTGATGGGGAGCGTTTCGGATCGTAGCAACGCCCGCGTGTTCCTTCCTCTAGGATTGGCACTGGCGGCCCTGTCCATGATGTTCATGGCCGTGCCGATCGAGCTGTTCGGGGCAAGCACGACCTCCATCGTGATCATGGCGGTGTTGAACTTCCTAGTCGGGTGGTTTAACGGGATGGGATGGCCTCCCTGCGGCCGCGTGATGACTCACTGGTTCTCCGTGAAGGAGCGCGGGACGAAAATGTCTATCTGGAATTGCGCCCATAACGTGGGTGGCGCTCTCGTGGGCCCGATGGCCGTGTACGGCGCCATGTGGTTCGGGTCGTGGTTCTACGGGGTGGACAGTTCAAAGTACTTTATCATTGGTACCTATATTTTCCCGGCGGCGGTGGCCCTGTTCGTGGCCCTGCTGGCGTACGTGTTGATTCGTGACACCCCGCAGTCCTGCGGGTTACCGACGATAGAGAAATGGCGGAACGATTACCCCAAGAATTACAGCGAGAAACAGGAAGAGGTCCTCACCACGAGAGAGATTTTCTTCAAGTACGTGCTGAATAACAAGATGTTGTGGTTTATCGCCATCGCTAACGCCTTCGTTTACATGGTTCGTTACGGTTGTCTGGACTGGGCCCCGACCTACTTGAAGGAGGCGCAAGGGTATGATATTAAAGAGGCCGGCTGGGCTTATTTCGCTTACGAGTTCGCGGCTATCCCCGGGACCCTCGTTTGCGGGTGGTTGAGTGACGTGGTGTTCAAGGGACGCCGCGCTATCACGACGATCATATTCATGGCCTTGGTGGCTTTGTTTATCTTCCTTTACTGGCAATTCTCGGATAACTACATGATTGTCACGCTATCCTTGATCGCCATCGGTTTCTTCATCTACGGCCCGGTGATGCTTATCGGGGTGCAGGCTCTTGACCTCGCTCCCAAGAACGCGGCCGGGACATCGGCCGGGTTGACCGGGTTCTTCGGGTACTTCTTCGGGACGGCTATCCTGGCGAACGTGGTGATGGGATACGTGGCGGAAAGTTCGTTCGGGTGGGACGGGACGTTCGTGCTGTTGCTTATCGCTTGTGCCTTGTCGATCGTTTTCGTCGGCTTTACTTACAAGGAGGAACAATACCTTGTGCAAAATAGAAAATAATGAATACCAAATAATTCAAATTTAATAAATTATGGTTAATAAATCATGGAGAATTGCAATGGCATGTAGCATAGCCTTGGCTTTCATGTCATGCGAAAATCAGAAATTTAACGACACGTTTGTTGACTCTGAGCGTGTACATGTAGACACCCTATCAACAGAATTACAAAAAGTACGGGATTACGTTCCCCAGTATGCAGTAGTAGCTCACCGTGGTTCCACGTACTGGACTCCGGAAGAAACCGAAGCTGCTTATCGTTGGGCTCGTGAAATGGGAGCCGATTATCTGGAGGCAGACTTACAGGTTTCTAAGGACGGTGTTATTCTAGCCTTGCATGACACGGACTTAAAACGTACCACAAATATTGAAGATGTTTTTGGTGAAAGATTCCCGGAAAAAACAAGAAGGGAATATTATGACCTTTTAGGTTACAGCGCACAAAAAATCGATTCATTGATTGACGTGGATAAAAAAGCATTCGTTCCCAACTATCCCTGCTCTTATACTTACTACGAATTGATGCTTTTGGATGCAGGAACTTGGTTCAATCAAGATGCTGTTAGTCAAGAACAAGCCCGTAAAGGATTTTCTGAGAATCATCAATACATCTCTACCCTTCAGGACTTGATCATGTATTCCAAAGGATTCAAATTGGAAAGGTATGCTCAAGATGCCCCACTACCCACAGGTCATGTAAATATCTGGGGAGATGCTCTCGAAAATGAAAGAGTCGTAAAAAAGATGGTTGCAACGAATGAAGAATTCAGTAATCCGGTAAACTTCGGTGTAAAAGATAAAGTTGTTCGTTATGAATTCGGCTATGTTAAAGATGATCTCGGTACGAGTGGAAACATCCCCGGAATTTATATCGAATTCAAAGAGCCGTGGTTAAATCCATCTAACTTTGAACAAATGGTATACAACGAGTTAAAAATGGAAAATGTAACCGGATTCGCTGAAAAGCTTAACATGAACATTATCGCCGGAGGTGAAGAATCTGAAAGCAATCCTTTCTACAAAGACGGTAAAATTAACGTTGGTAACACGAATGGAAAAGTTATTCTTCAAACTTTCTCGTTACAAAGTTTAACTCGCGTATGCGACCTATTTGATGGTCAAGTTCCGATGTGTTTCTTGTTATGGAAAGGAACCGGAGCAACAGACTTAACTTACGATGATCCTCAAGGATATGCCTCTTTCATCAACTTGGCAGTAAAATACAAAGCACATTTCATTGGACCCTGTATTGCCGGAGCCCCGAACAACTATCCTGAATTAAATTATCCGTGGCAACACAACTTGATCCACCGTGCAAAAATGAAGAATCACCCGTATTCATTCGATACTTATGACCAAATGGCTAAATATTTCGGCCAATACAACTGGGGAAGTGATGGTGGTTCCCGTTACGAGGCTCCTTACTTGGATGCATTCTTCACGAACCACACGGATATGAGTCTTCAATACATGGTTGACTTTGGTTACAGAAAATCTCCCGCACCAACGGAAATTCCGGATGCACGTGAGGTACTGGATAATTTAGGTTACGAAAAATAATTTTTAATCGATTATTGTAATGAAAAAATACATATTATTACCTGCCATGATGGTAGCCGCGATGTTATCTACCACTGCAGTGAAAGCCCAAGAAGATGTAAATCCTTTATTGAAATATGTCAATAAAGAAAACAATCTTAAAGCAAGCATCGGTGGTCGTATGTTTGCAGACGTAGCTTATTATCACACGGAATGGACCCCGATGAAATCCGGTGCTGCCATCACGGACGCTCGTATTCACGCCTCTTTAACTTACGGAAAATTGTTTATCTACGCGGACTTCGGCTTCGGTAACGGTGAATTCAGCCAAAAAAACCTATTCGCACAATATACCTTCAAAGAAAGTTTAAAAGGAATCCATTTGGTAAAAGCCGGTTATTATAACGAGCCGTCAAGCATGAGCATGATGACCAGCTCATATAACTATCACTTTATCAGCCGCCCGTCAGTTTCCCAAGCATTGGATCCGGGACGGTCACTGGGAGCCACTTACAAATTCTTCAACAGACATTTCTTTGCCGATCAAGGTATTTTCTCTCAATTGAAATACAACGAGCAAGAAGAAGGTTATCAAGGATTTAGCTTAAGTGGACGTTGGTTATGGAAACCTATCAACGATAACAACATCACCTTACAATTCGGTACAGGATTACGTTACCAAAGAATTAACGGTGGAGAGGTTTACCAAGATGGTGTTTATAAAACGAACATGCACGTGGCAGCCAACATGCAAACTTACGTGGATGAAACTACTAAATTTTTAAGTTGTGACCTTCCTTGGGCAAAAGATGCCTTCACGATCAGTCCTGAATTCTTATTCAAGAGCGACCGTGTATTTGCTCGCGGAGAATTCATCTGGAAAAAAGTATGGAAAGACCGTGATGATCAAACCTTGTTTGAAAGTCAATTAGGTGGCCAACAAAGTTGGACGAATGTTGAAGGATGGAGAAGTGGAAACAAATTGCGTCCCACGATCATGAACGGTGGTTACGTGGAATTCGGTTACCTGCTTTGCGGTAAAGCTTATACCTACGATGACGAATACGGTTTATTAAAAGGCATGGGTGACAAAGGCGGTTTGGAACTCGTAGCTCGCTACTCTTGCACGAACTTAACAGATATTACTGACGGGGACATTTTCTTGATTGGTAATCACAAGTTCTACCCGAACGGAAAAGTTGTAGACTATCCCTATTCTTCTAGTATTGACGGGGGTACCATGCACTCGGTAACACTTGGATTGAATTATTCTTTCAATCAATACATTAAAATCATGGGAGAATATCAATATGCTAACTTGAGTAACGTATATTTCCCAGATGACGAGAATTTTCATCAACTGCAATTACGAGTAATGTTTGCATTCTAATTGTCAGGAAAATTTTAGAAAAAGAAATCACACCAGAAGAGCGTGTCCGCATGGCACGCTCTTTTATTTTAAACCCGGAACAAAATAAAGGGGAAGTAACGGGGAAATAGGTCATTCCAAATATCTCACAAATATTCTATCTAAACAGCAAAGCCAGTTGCTAAACGGGTTTAAAACGTGGGGGACACGTCAATTCCTCTTACTTGATAACTTAACTCCCCCTTAACTCTCACTTAATTCAAAATATAATCAACAAAAGTAAGGGTACAAAAGGAAATATCAAGCCGATAAAAGTATGACAATTCAAGTCATCTCACGCCAATATTTTTCTTTAGAACGGGTAACCGATCGCCAAGTGAAACCTTAAACCATCCTTGAACTTGGGGATATTATAATATCCCGACTTATCCGGATTCTTGTAAGGAGTATGCAAAGCAATTCCCAGATCACCCCGGAGTACGATAAAACCAAAGTCATAACGTAGGCCGAAACCTGTTCCCAAAGCAATCTCTTTTAACAAACCTGCCAACTTAAACTCCCCGCCCGGACGTTTCGGGTCATTCCGCAACAACCACACGTTACCGGCATCCAAAAAGATAGCCCCATTCAGTTGATACATGATTTTGAAACGAAGTTCCACGTTCCCTTCCAATTTAATATCTCCCGTCTGATCCAGATAAGCCGTTTTGTTATCACTTTCCTGATGATAGCTACCGGGGCCAATTGACCGGATCGTGAACGCCCGGATACTATTTGCTCCCCCGATATAAAATTGCTCGCTATACGGCATCACCCGGGAATTCCCGTAAGCACAACCGATGCCCCCCATAAAGCGGGTTGCCAGTAGAGAGGTTTCCGTTATCTTACGGTACACGATTACTTCAGAGGTTAATTTCAAGAATTGCGAGTAGATATTACCGAACAACTTCTTGTTTTGCCCCTGATGATTTCCCGTGATATATTGTACGGCGGAAAGAATGTTTCCTGCCGACATAATCGTATTCTGCCAGTACAATCGATTGGGATTCCGTCTTGTTGCCGCCCTGTCATAAGTGTACGAATAGGACATGGAAGGAATCAACTGATTCTTGAAACTCATCGCTATCGCCGGGTTATTCTCCATCGTTTCATCAAATTCTTTCGAAGTCTGCAACAAATGGGTGTACGTGATCTTCAAAGGTGTTATCGTGTGGAACACTCGCCACGAGCTTTGAAAATCATAACTGAGAGATCCCGTGAAAGAAAGCATCCGGAAAAAAGTATGGCGATTCAAAAAATCTACTCCAATCTGGAAATTCGTACGTTCGGCAAACTCCTTGCTACTTTTCAGGAAGTTAGGTACCAGCAAGCGAGGCAATGACAAACCGACGTTCACACCTAACTCGTAAGAATTGATTAACCCGGAATTTGAATTTGTCTTTTTATCCCCGATTTCCCATTCGTAAGCCCCATTCAACTTAAAGGTCAGGTTCTCCCCGCCCCGGAATAAATTCTTATTCGTTATTCCCAACGACAAACCGGGCCCGAGCAAATTATTGGATTTAGAGGAAACATCTACTTCTATTTCCGTCTCTATCGGTAAGTCGTACACGGCATTAATACTAAAGTCCAAACTTCCGAAACCGGACTTTTTCACGCTATCCGCCCGGGTCACGTTCAGGTTGGTATATTTAAAAATCCCAAGCCGGGCCAGACTCGTCTGCGTTCGATTTTGTCGCCAGAACGAATAAGTGTCTCCGGGAAGTAAATGCATGGAACGAGCGAGGACCTTGGGCTTCACGTCCAACGGTTTCGTGTATTTCACCTCTATCCCCTTATAAGACAAGGTATCTTGTGTCTCTGACTGATCGGAATTTTCCAGAACAAGTTCCACGTTTCCCACCTTGTACGGTTGCAAGGCTACCGCCGGGACACCATGTTTCAAAGCAATACGAACATCCGCTACCCGCCTTTCGCGTGTCGTGTCAACCAAAAATTCGATATAATCCGATTGAAAATAATAATACCCGCTATTCCGGAACATTTTAGTTATCCGGGTTCGCTCATCTTCCATCGTGTACAAATTATACTCCGCCCCGGATTTTAACAAGCACTCCCGTTGCGTTCTCTGTATCAGACTATCCATTCTCCCCGTCCAGCCCCAAAATTCAACAGTTCCCAGCAAGTAAGCTTCCGGCACATAAACATTATAACTGATTTTCGCTTTCTTGGGATTCCGTTTGTTCGGAATAATCTCGTAACTGGATTTCACCCCGAAATAACCGTATTCGCTGGCAGCATTCTCCACCACTTTCAAGCGTAGTTCCGGCTGTACATCAGAGATTAACACGGGTTTCTTGGCCAATTTTTTGTATAACCAATGCTTTAATCCCTTCTCTTTCTTCACATTCCAGTTATACACCCACAACCCAACCGGAAACGGGGAACGTATGTAAGGAGCATACAACGGGTTATTAGGCGGGAAACCTAACGGACCGGAAATAGCCGAACTTTTCGGGCCCTCCAACTTTACCCCTTTGGCGGTCTCTATATTCATCTTCTTCACCCCGGTGTATAACACCTCACCTTCGGTCAACCTCTTCGTCTGAGAACAAGAGCTACCCAATATCATGAATACTATAATAACAAATAAACTATTTCCCAGACTTTTCATTTTCTATCGGTTCTATTTTGGATTCTACTTGTACTTTCTTTTTACGGCGGAATATATCCATGAATTTTTGGAAATTCTTTCTTAATACCACACCGATACCGGTTTGCGTCACTTCACCCTCCAAGACACTCTCGTAGCCCGTGTGCCGGAAGATCTTTAGAAAAAAGTTCGGATTCTTTCCAAACACGTACTCGATGGCAATGTCATCCACAAGATTCTCCTCTACTCCCCCGGCCGCAGGGTCATTATCCGTGGAGATTCGCCCCCCGACTTTCACCCGCACCTTATTATTAAACAGTCGTTTCGAAAATTGATAAGAATAATCCGTTTTCTTGGATTCTCCTGCCTCTGACACTTGATTATAGGTATTAATACCAAACGTCAAATCCATATTCTTCAAATGTTTCCGAGACCATTGATTCAATTCATTTTCCACGAAATTATTCAGGGCATTATCAGAAGCATTGGACTTTGCCACCGTCCCCGGCCCGGAATAAGTTCCGTAAATCATCATGTTCATCGCCTCCTTTGAACGCTCCTCGGCTGTCATCGCTGCCAATTGGTTCTGTATCGTTATATCCCCTTCCGCTGCAAGATCAAACGTGATGTCCAGTTTCTCCAACGTGTTTGAAATCTTGATCATGGCATTGAACGTCACTAGGCGGGATTTCTGGCTATCATCCGTCACGCTAGCCGAAATTGTCTCCGCTGCCGTTATATTCAGGGTCGGATTAGCCAGATCCCCAGTCCATTCCACGAAACTACCGTCTTGTATCTTGAAATCCTTCTGCCCGATCACCGGCAGACCGTAAGAAACGATTCCACTCGTCAGAACGTATCTTCCCACGAGGCGGGTCTCTCCCACCGGATTCAATGTATAAGTCAGATTTCCCCCGCCATTTATTGCTACCCGGTTCTGCCCATTCGACGACAGCAACACATTCAACCCAACTAACGGTGCGATATTCACGGACATGAGCAAATCCAGATTCACGGAACTAATCTGCTGCAACTCATCGGCCGCAGCCAATTGAGTCGTGTCGCTGAACGAAACGAAACGCACGACATCCGCACTCCGGTCCGTCAATTCCAAAGGCGAAGATTTCAACGTGTAATAGACTTCACTATTATCCAACAAGTTAATATTTCCCCTGACCTTTAAATTATCCAACATTCCTTTCAATGTTGCCGAGAGATCAACAAACACTTTCCCGTAAACCATGGTCTCCGTATTTTCTTTCACCTTCATGGCCTGAAAATTCTTCGCTTGAACAGAGGCATCCATTTTTATGGCCGAGAAGGATGCGAAATCAACCGTTCCCAATAGTTCTAATCGCTGTTTATTAGGAGCAATCAACCCGAAATGATTAAAATCCAAAAGATTATCATGAATCACGATAGCCGAAGAATCTATTTTAAAGGTCGTCCCGATCATCAAAGCTTCTATGGTTCCGTCCTTGAAACGCAAATCTCCATTTATCAATGGTTGATCCATTTGTCCCTTCACTTGAAAAACCCCGATCATGTCTCCATCCAATTTCATTATACCCGGAGGAGTAAAGGCTCCCGCAACCCGCAAAGGGAATTTAGGGATGTCTATATCCAATGCAATATTTTTATCTTCAACCCCTGTCATTAATCTACCTTTGGTCAAAAGCGCCTTTACCCCATCCACCGACAAGGAAAAATCCACGTCATGCTCTGTCTGTTGCGACAATCGATATTCAATACCTAATCCCAAATCTCCCACACGCTCTTTCCCGTAATAAAATTCGTCCACATTAACCGTCCCATTAACATCAATCACGTTATTTTTGCTATACATCTGCACATCAATCCCTAACAAACCGGATATATCCGGGATAAATGACAGCGCTTTAGACAAACCGCCCAAATCAACACCTTTAATATCTACAATCAAGGAGGCCGGTTTGTGATCTGCATCTTCTTCCGAAATCAAACGAATCCGCTTGTCTCCATTCAGCAATTGCAAGTTAGCTGCCGGAATTTCCCCTTGTTTCAAACGAATAAAATTGCCCCGGTTTATTTGCCATGAAACATATCCCAAGATAAGAGGATCGGGAGAAATACTCACGCTAAAAGCACTATCCTGCAAAGCAATATTAGCCCCGATATTGAATATTTCCCCTTCCTCGTTCGCGTGTTCACGTATTCTCACGTTTATCTGATCATACTCCACGTTTCCTTCCACGGTCAGCTGGGCCAATCCTTCCAATTGATCTTTAGCTCCGAAAACATCCACGCCATAACGTAAAGCCACGTCCTTCTGTTTTGCATACATCAACACACTATCCAGAACGATTCCCTCGATATTCAATCCATAAACCTTCGAACTTAACCCGAAATCATGGGAAACATCTGTTCCTAAATCTATAGCCATTCGTTCAAAACGAATTCCGTTACTTTTCAGGTAACCATTCAATAAATTTTCTTGCTTGGCATCTATGGTTAACCGGAAATCAGGTAACAGTTCGTTCAATCTCACCATGTTAAAATCATGTTTCTCAATCTGCTCAACCAACAATCCGCTAGCTGCACTAAAACGATCGACTAACGTGTAGCCTCCACCATCCCCTTCAAACTTCATGGTCAAGTCTCCCGCCTTGACATCCAACAACGTCTTGTTTCGCAGACCGGAGAAAGTAATATCCAGATTTCCCAACTTACGGGTAGCAAGATCCTGCAAAACAATATTCGAAAAATCAGCCCGTAAAGACGATGTACTGTCCGCCTTCAATTCTGCATCAACATTCAGTCCCAAGGAAAAAGCCATATTTTCCGACATAAAATGTAATCCTTTCAGATCTACATTTTTAATATCTCCATTCAAATTTATCTTGTACGCGTTCTCATCTGCCCGTAACCGGAATTTCATTCCCAAATTCAATTCCTGATTATCACTCCATAGTTCCCCGGTTAACTCCCGATCCTTCAATGCCGCATCCAAAACAACATTTTTATAATCGTATCCATTATAATATAAGGAGGCTAATTCAAAATCCACTTTCGCCATCGCCTCTTTCCAATCAAGGCCCCGGCCCGATGCCAAAAGATTAGCCGTGATCACCCCCAACGAATCATTCGGCATGAATTTATCCAAAGCGAAATCTTTCAAATGAACTTCTGCACGATAGGTATTTTCTTTCCAGCCATAGCCCGCAACAGCACGTAATATTCCTCGTCCGGGATTCAACTCCATATCCACTTTTACCGCCTGATCCGCTATATTAACACCCGTCACTAATGACAGATGATCCGGAATAACCAATCCGGCCTCCCCATCCTCTGACAACAAAGGTGCGAAATACTCTCCCCGATCAACGCCAAACGCTATATCCAATTTTCCCGCAACCTTTTCCATATCTGTCACGAATGTCACATTCCCCTCACTCTTCAAAGAAAAACCTCCTGTTGCACCAACATCAAAATGAGCAATATTCAACTGATCGACCTTACCCTTTATCAATCCAGACAAAGAAAAAACTTTATCCGATAACCAGTTATTTAACTGATCATTGGAGTCCGGCATAAATAATAGCACATCCCGCCCGGCAATATTTCCATCAATCGATAACTGAAAAGGAGTTTCCATACCGAAATCACTTATCCCGGATTCCGCCCGAACATTCATTTTCAATTGACTATTACTCGTTTTTAAAATCAGATTCGACACGTTAGTCTGTTCACTTTCCAAACTGACCCGACAAGACAAATCTCGCAAATCTAATCCATTTCCTTCCTTGAAACGTAAATTTTGAACAATTGCCGCCACCTCTGTTCCTTTATTGAACACGCTATCCACTTTCAACGAAAGCGCTGATATACGAATTGTTTCCGGGAACTGCTCCGCATCAACAGGAACACTCATCGGTTTCATTAAAAAACGATTATCCTCCAACTCGACCGTCTCCACCCGAACTTGCCAAGGCATACTTTCTTCCGTCGCCACCCCTGCTCCACTTTGCTCCCCGGTAGATTCTGCCATCAGTAGATCGCAAAAACCACGAAGCAACATGATTTTCTCTAGCTCAACAGTTTGTTTTTCCAGCCCCACATCCATTCCATTCAGTCGAGCCTCTCCCACCCCAGCATGGAATTCCCCCATAGGCAGCCCCTGCAACTGATAATCAATGCTATCGATTGTTACCTCTCCAACCTTAAAACGCCAGCGAACCGGCTCACTCCCCCCGGTTGTATCAACCGCAGACTCCCCACCGCCTAAATTCATCCGGATTTTTCCTCCTTTTAAAGCAACGAAAGGGATCTCTGCCTCCTGTTGGGACAGATTCAACCGATCCACCCGAAGATTCAGTTCCTTCAAAACGACATTCATTTTCAATCCGGAAAGAGAATCCCCGAAATTAACCGCTGCATTCTCCACGACTAAACGACGTACTTCAACTTCCTTCTTTAAAAGTTTTGTCAATGCAACATTCACCTGAATCACATCGGCATACAGCATCGTGTCTTTTTCCGTCTGTCCCAGATAAATCTTTTCAACGGCCAAGTCGAGTGGAAATTTCAACAAAATCCGCCCAACCGACAGTTTCATGTCCAAATTATTATTCACGTACTGCTCCGCCTTCCCTTTCACAAAATTCTGGATGGCTGGAACATACAAAAGAATCATGATAAGAATTACCAAAGAAAAAAGAACCAAGATAATTCTCAATATATATTTAAAAAGCTTTCGCAAAAATCTCATTTTCCTTTCTTCATCAAAGATTAATCAACTACAAAACTACAATTATTTCTCCAATTCGACCACTAGGGACAAGGCTTTTACCTCACATTTCCCAATAATACTTTTCCTCAACCCACAAACCGAATGCTTAATTTAACGAACAACTAAACCATAGAGTTACGGAGTAGTACAAATTTATATGCAGAATATCATTCCCTAAAACACTATCCGACAACATCTTATTCATAACCATTCGAAATAGTGTTTTTTTCTTCATTTTTTTTTCGTAATCTTGCATTTTGGTAGGCGGAATCTAACATTGAATAGAACCTATCATTTATAAATAAAAAATAATACTTATGTCACTTAAAAGAAATGTTCTTGATTTAAGAAAGAGAAAAGAAATTGTTCTTCAAGGAGGTGGCGAAGAGGCGATTAAGAAGCAAGCTGCAATGGGAAAATTGACAGCCCGGGAGCGTATTGAAGCAATTTTGGACAAAGACTCTTTCCATGAGTACGACATGTTCGTTGAGCATCAGTCCAAAGATTTTGATATGGATAAGAAAGTTCTTCATGGTGATGGTGTCATCATTGGTACCGGAACAATCTATGGAGAACCTGTATGTATTTATGCGCAAGATTTCACCGTAGCCGGAGGTTCTCTTGGTTTGATGCATGCTCGTAAAATCACTAAAATCATGGATCATGCCTTAAAAATGCGAGTACCCTTGATCGGAATCAACGATTCTGGTGGAGCTCGTATTCAAGAAGGTGTTGACTCCTTAGCCGGATACGGAGAAATTTTCTTCCGTAACACCCAAGCGTCCGGAGTAATTCCTCAATTATCTGTAATCCTCGGTCCTTGCGCTGGTGGAGCCGTATACTCTCCCGCCTTGACCGACTTCGTGTTCGTGGTAGACAACATTTCCAAAATGTTTATTACCGGACCTGAAGTTGTAAAAACGGTATTAGGAGAAGTCGTGACTATGGAAGAACTCGGAGGAGCTAGAGTTCACAGTGAAATCAGTGGTAATGCCCATTTCTTCGCTCATTCAGAGTATGAATGTTTTGAACAGATCAAAAAATTATTGACATTCATTCCCTGGAGTAACGAGGCAAAAGCTAAACCTTTCCCCTCCAAACCGCCAAGACCGGAATACAAGATCGAGAAAATCATTCCGTCTGACCCAACCCAGCCTTATGACGTGCGCGATGTAATCCGTGCTGTTGCCGATGATTCAGACTTCTTGGAAATTCAACAAGAATTCGCTAAAAACATCGTTGTCGGATTCGGACGTATCGACGGGGAAACTATCGGCTTCGTGGCTAATCAGCCTTCTGTACTTGCCGGAGTGTTAGACTGTGACTCTTCTGATAAAGCCGGACGTTTTATCCGATTCTGCGATGCCTTCAATATTCCGATCGTAACATTCGAGGATATGCCGGGATACTTACCGGGTGTTGAACAAGAGTATATGGGTGTTATTCGTCACGGAGCGAAAGTTCTTTATGCATATAGCGAGGCTACAGTACCTAAGATTACCGTAATCCTTAGAAAAGCATATGGTGGTGGTTATATCGCTATGAACTCACGTCACTTGAAAGCTGACTTTATGTTCGCATGGCCAACTGCCGAAATTGCAGTAATGGGACCGGAAGGTGCTGCCAACATCATCTTCAAAAAAGAGATTATGGCTGCCGAAAATCCGGAAGAAATGCGTAAAATCAAAGTTGCCGAATATCGTGAAAAATTCGCCAATCCTTACGTGGCCGCCTCTAAAGGCTATATCGATTCCGTGATCGAACCCGAGGAAACCCGGAGATCCTGAAACACTCCATCGAGGTATCCAGCAACAAGTCGGTATTAACCCCGGCTAAAAAACATGGAATTCCTCCATTTTAAACTAAAATTATACCACGATGAGTACACCAAAATACGATTTATTAGAAATCGACGGCTTAAAATATAAAACCCAGTTTACCGAAAAATTTATTAATCGGAAACAATGGGAAAAACCCGATCCGGGAGCCGTTATCACATACATACCGGGATCTATCATCGATTTGTATGTAAAAGAAGGTCAAGAAGTTAAAGCAGGAGATTTGCTTTGTCTCTTGGAAGCCATGAAAATGCATAATAAAATCCTAGCTCCCATAAGTGGTACGGTCACGAAAGTCCATGTCAACAAAGGAGATAAACTCCCGAAAGACGCTTTAATGTTTGAAATAAAATAACCTCAAAGGCTGCCGATTCGGCAGCCTTTGACAAATATCCGATTATGAGTTTCTTCAAAGCCTTGAACATCGTCAAAACCTATGCAAACCACAAGGCATTGGATGACGTGTCAATCAATATCCCGGAGGGAGCCATCTACGGGCTACTAGGCCCTAATGGAGCCGGAAAAACTTCCTTAATTCGAATTATTAACCAAATCACAGCCCCTGATTCAGGAGAAATATTTTTCAGAAATGAACATCTGCAACCGTCTGATGTCAACCGGATTGGTTACCTTCCGGAAGAGCGAGGACTCTACAAAAAAATGAAAGTCGGAGAACAAGCCGTTTACTTGGCTCGCTTAAAAGGAATCAGTAAACACGAGGCGATCGTCCGTCTTAAAATGTGGTTCGAGAAATTCGAGATTGAAGCTTGGTGGGATAAAAAAGTAGAAGAACTATCCAAAGGTATGGCACAAAAAGTACAATTTATCACCACGGTACTTCATGAACCGGAATTGCTGATTTTTGACGAACCCTTTAGCGGTTTCGACCCCATCAACGTTGAATTACTGAAACGGGAAATTCTCGAATTACGCAAGAAAGGAACAACCATCATCTTTTCCACACACAACATGGGATCGGTAGAAGAAATCTGTAGCCATATCGCCTTAATCAACAAATCACGCAAGATCATCGAGGGACCAATCAATCAGATTCGTGAAAAGTATGCCAGTAACACATACCAGCTCAGCTGTCGTTACAACCCAGAATTCTCACCCGCACAAACAATCGGCTCAGAATTCGAGATAGTATCTCAACGTGTCGAAGGAGACCGTCAGGATATTATTTTGCAACAAAACACTTATTGCCCGGCAAACACCCTTTTGTCAAGAGTCCTGCCCCAAACAGACATCATCTCTTATCAAAAGATCATTCCCAGCATGAACGATATCTTTATAAAACTCGTAAAAGAGCAAGCCTAAATAATTTTTAGATTTATGATTTCAAATTTTAAATTAAAATAATTATCCCAGATTGAAAATCAGAATGACGTTTCCCAAACCTCATATTCAATTTTCAATTTTCAATTTTCAATTTTCAATTAAAATGAACAAGATACTCATTATCATAAACCGGGAATTTACCACAAGAGTCCGTAAAAAGACCTTCCTTGTCGTCACCATTTTTGTCCCGATCCTGTTTGCGTTATTCTACGCTTTCCTCATGTGGATGCTACTACGAGACGACAGCCAAGAGCGTACAATTGCCGTTATCAACGAATCAACGTTAGAAACCCCGCTTCAAAAAATCAATAACACGAGTTTCACGTATATCGATCAGGAGATACCGGAAACAGACTATATTGATTTTCTGAAAAAGAACGATTTTTACGCCATTACCCGCATCCCGGCCAATGTCATGACCCATGCCGAAATTCCGGTATTCTCAACGTCTCAAGTTCCCATGGAATTGAAAAACGAGATTGCATCACAATTACGCCAGAAAATAGAAACTGTCAAACGTGCTGAAGTGATTGCTAAAACCCAGATGCCGGATTTGGAAACGGAATTGGATGCCACCAAAACTCCCGTACTGGTGAGGACATTACTTGTCACGGACACTGGAGATGCCAAAGAAAGTTCGTCTGAAATCACGTCAATTATCGGACTGGTTGCCGGGCTAATCATCTACTTCTTTATTTTCATGTATGCCTCTCAAGTAATGAAAGGTGTTATCGAAGAAAAAACGAATCGGATTATTGAAGTGTTAGTTTCTTCGGTAAAACCCTTCCAGTTCCTGTTGGGAAAGATTATCGGTGTGGCTGCCGTGGGACTTGTACAATTTTTGATATGGATTGTTTTGGGAGGAGGTATTATTTTAATTTCTCAAGCTTTCTTCATGCCGAATCTTGACTTGGAAGCTTTAAAAAATGCCAACGACCTAAATATGTTTGCTCAAGGAACGGAAATTAACCCCGAACAATTGGCAATCATCCAAAATCTGGTAAAAACCATTGATCCCATGTTTATCTTGAAATTTGTGGGAGCCTTCTTATTCTATTTCATCGGAGGATATTTATTATATGCATCATTATTTGCCGCCATTGGAGCAGCCGTTGATAATGAAACGGACTCCCAGCAATTCATGACCCCTCTGTCTATCATTCTGGTTGTCGCCCTTTACATCGGTGTTGCTGCCATGAAAAGCCCCGAATCACCCATGGTATTCTGGAGTTCTCTCATCCCATTCACCTCTCCGGTCGTCATGCTTGTACGTATACCGTTTGGTGTTCCTGCATGGGAAATCATCACTTCAATGGGTTTACTCGTCGGTTCCTTCCTTTTCTTCACGTGGTTATCCGGTAAGATTTACAGGGTAGGTATCCTCATGTACGGGAAGAAAGTCACATGGAAAGAATTATACAAATGGCTTCGCTATAAAGCATAAGAAAAGCGACTCTTTCGAGTCGCTTTTTTATCGAGTCCAGTCTTATTAGATCTTGTGGATTACCATTCCAGAACGAAGTTTCGGCTCGAACCAAGTCGTCTTCGGAGGCATGATATTACCGGTATCGGCAATATTGATCAATTGCTCCATAGAAACAGGGTACAAAGCGAAAGCCACTTTCATCTCGCCATTATCAACACGACGTTTCAATTCACCCAATCCGCGAATACCGCCCACGAAATCAATCCGTTTAGAAGTACGCAAATCTTGAATATCTAAGATGTCAGCCAATACATGGTTAGAAAGGATCGTTACGTCCAATACTCCGATCGGGTCATTATCATCGTAACTTCCCGGTTTAGCCGTCAATTTATACCATCTTCCGCCTAAGTACATGCTGAATTCATGTAATTTAGCCGGGTGGTAAATCTCCGTACCCATATCTTCAACCGTGAAATGTTCACCCAATTTAGCCAACAATTGCTCTTCGGTCAAACCGTTCAAATCTTTTACAACACGGTTGTAATCAATGATTTTCAACTGATGATCCGGGAAGTGAACAGCCATGAAGAAATTATATTCTTCCGTACCATCGTGGTTCGGGTTCTTTGATTTGAACTCGGCACCGATACGAGCAGCAGCAGCAGTTCTATGGTGTCCGTCAGCAACATACGTGTAAGGAACTTTCGTTGCAAATAATTCCTCCAAACGTTTGTTGGTCTCCGGGCAGTTGATAGCCCAGAAGTGATGACCGAATCCGTCCTCTGCCACGAAATCATAGTCAGCTTTCCTACTCTTCACGATGTCCTCAACAATAGCGTCGATTTCCGGAACAGCCTTGTAAGCAAAGAATACCGGTTCCAAGTTAGCTTTTACATAACGGGTCAAGATCATACGATCCTCTTCCTTATCCGGACGAGTCAACTCGTGTTTCTTGATAATCCCGTTCATGTAATCCTCACAAGCGGCACAACCTACGATACCATATTGAGTTCTTCCGTCCATAGTCTGGGCGTAGATATAAAATTTAGCATCCTCATCCTGAACCAACCATCCCTTTTCCTGAAACATATTGAAATTCTCCACGCTCTTGTTATAAACAGTCTCGGAGTGAATATCAGTTCCTGCAGGGCAGTCAATCTCAGCTCTGGTAACATGTAATAATGAACGAGGTTTTCCTGCAGCCATTTGTGCTGCTTCCTCTGAATTCATCACATCGTAAGGTAGACACGCCAGTTCCTCACAAACTTCTTGAGATGGTGTACGTAATCCTTTGAATGGTTTTACTATTGCCATAAGTATATTTATGATTTAACGATTTACGATTTAATGATTCCAACCACACAGATCCACGCTTCAAATAGCGCCGTGAAAAATCACAGAATCATAAATCGTAAATCTAAAATTGATTTATTTGTTTACTCTGAATTTCTCGTCACCTTTCTCTATGAAGTTCACGATCTGGTGAGCAGCAGCCAATCCTGCGTTAACGTTAGCCTCTTCTGTTTGAGCGCCCATCTTTTTCGGGGTAGCGAAGAAACGGCCTTCGAATTTGCTGAAACAATCACAATCCGGAGCGATATCCGTGATATAGTGGAAATCAGCTCTTTCTTCCATCAATTTAGCCAAACCTTCCTCGTCGATAACTTCCTTACGAGCGGTGTTCACCAAAACAGCCCCCTTCGGCATATCTTTCAACAAATCATAATTGATTGATTTCTTGGTTTGTTCTGTTGCCGGGATATGCAAAGAGATGTATTGACACATCTTGTACATTTCCTCAGCTGAATGTAACGGGATTGCCCCGGCATTTTTGATTTGCTCATCAGTCATGAACGGGTCGAAAGCGTAAACTTCCATTCCGAATCCGCGAGCGATACGTCCAACGTTTTGTCCAACGTTCCCGTAAGCGTGGATACCGATCTTCTTACCTTTCAACTCGGAACCTGATTTTCCGTTGAAGAAGTTACGAGCCATGTAAACCATCATACCGAAAGCCAACTCGGCCACAGCGTTTGAGTTTTGTCCCGGAGTGTTCATAGCCACTACATTGTGAGCAGTACAAGCAGCCAAGTCGATGTTATCATATCCTGCACCGGCACGAACGATTACTTTCAAATTCTTAGCAGCCTCGATTACTTCTTTGGTAGCTTTGTCTGAACGGATGATCATAGCGTCAACATCAGCAACGGCAGCGATCAACTCGTCTTGTGAAGTATATTTTTCTAATAAAACTAACTCATATCCTTGAGCTTCTACGATTTCTCTGATTCCGTTAACGGCAACCGGAGCAAACGGTTTATCTGTAGCGATTAATACTTTAGTCATGATAATTACAATTTTAAATGAAAAAAGATTTACGATTTCAGACCATCATTGCCTTCATTTTCATGAAAGACAATTCTACATCCGAAATCGTAAATCGTCAATATTAAATATGTTTTGCTTCAAATTCTTGCATTGCAGCAACCAAAGCTTTCACGTCTTCGATTGTACAAGCGTTATAAGTAGAAGCACGGAATCCACCTACTGAACGGTGTCCTTTCAGTCCTACCAAGTTTTTAGTCTTAGCGAAATCAAGGAATTCTTTCTCCAATGACTCGTATCCTTCTCTTAACAAGAAAGGAATGTTCATTCTTGAACGAGAACCTTCTTTTACAACCGGACGGAATACTTTGCTTCTTTCCAATTCAGCATAAAGCATATCAGCTCTTTCGATAGCTAATTTCTCCATAGCTTCAACACCACCCATTGCTTTTACCCATTTCAAGGTTTCTTTCACCCCGAAAATATTGATACATGGAGGAGTGTTGTACATTGATTCTTTATCCACGTGAGTTTTGTATCTCAACATAGTCGGGATCATTCTGTCAGCTACCACGTTGTTCAAGAAATCATCTTTAATGATCACGAAGGTTACACCGGCAGGTCCGAGGTTCTTCTGGCATCCACCATAGATCATGGCATATTTAGACACGTCAACCGGACGGCTGCAAATATCAGAAGACATATCACAAATCAAAGGCACCGGAGAAGTCGGATCATAGAAAATTTCCGTACCGCGGATCGTGTTGTTTGAAGTGATGTGCATGTAATCCACGTCTGAAGGAATCGTGAATTCAGGATAATAAGTAAATCCATCAGCCTCAGAAGAAGCAACGATTTCAACTTCACCCCACATTTTAGCCTCTTTAATAGCTGCAGTTGACCAAGTTCCGGTATTTACATAGGCAGCTTTCGTTTTCAAGAAGTTGAAGGGGATCATGCAGAACTGCATACTAGCACCACCACCCAAGAAAAGAACCGAGTATCCTTCCGGAATATTCAATACTTCTTTGAACAAGGCAACAGCCTCTTCGTAAACAGCTTGAAAATCTGCAGAACGGTGAGACACTTCCATGATTGATTGTCCCGTGTTACCGAACTCTAATACTGCTTTTGATACATTTTCCAATGTAGAATCCGGCAATTTACATGGTCCGGCATTAAAAATGTGTTTTCTCATCTCTAAAATATTTAAGTAGATAATTAATTAAAATCTTGTTTGCAATCGCGTTACAAAGATGCAAAATAAGTCCATATAAAAGACTTTTTTCCGTAATTTTTATTCGTTTTTATTACCGCCTAATAATCAACAGCTTCAACATCTTCGAAAACGTTTTTGCTTCTATAAAAAGACTAAGCACCCGTTCCCGGGTGCTTAGTTATCGTCTAGCTCAAAAGCACCCGACTAAAAGAACGGGGTCTTGACAATTTTAGCTTTCAAAGCTTTGTTTCTTACACGAATGAAGATCTCCGTATCCAGCTTGTGGAAACCACTCTTCACGTATCCCGTACCGATTGACTTCCCGGTCCAAGGAGAAACAGTTCCGGAGCAAACTACCCCGATCTCGTTTCCTTCTGCATCCTCGATTACGTATCCTTGGCGAGCAATACCCTTATCTTGAAGTTCGAACGGCTTCATGTAACGGCTCGGCTTATCCGCTTTCATTTTTTCATGATAAGCACGGTTAATGAAATCATTTCCCGGCACGAATTTCGTGATCCAGCCCAAACCAGCCTCGATAGGAGAATGATCATCGTCAATTTCGTGTCCGTACAAGCAGAAACCTGCTTCCAGACGCAAGGTATCACGAGAACCTAACCCGGCAGGTTTGATTCCGAATTCAGCCCCAGCCTCAAACACGGCATGCCAAAGTTTCTCGGCATCTTTCACGTATGCATAAATCTCGCAACCACCCGCCCCGGTATATCCGGTCGTGGAGAAAATCACTTTATCGATTCCTGCAAACGGGATCTCTTGGAAAGTATAATATTCCATATCTACCACGTTAGCTGTGGTTAATTTTTGCATTGCTTTCAATGCCAAAGGACCTTGAACAGCAAGCTGGCAAATATTATCAGAAGCGTTTTCCAAATCGGTATCCACGTTCATACCTAATTCTTTTGCCCATTTCGTACACCATGCCCAGTCCTTCTCGATATTGGCCGCATTCACAACCAACAAATATTTCTCGGCGCTGAAACGATATACCAAAAGGTCATCCACGATACCTCCCGTTTCATTTGGGAAACAGCTATATTGAACCTTGCCATCCGTAAGAGCCGCCACATCGTTAGAAGTAAGTTTCTGTACCAATTCGAAAGCTTTCGGGCCTTTTACCCAAAATTCACCCATGTGAGAAACATCAAATACACCCACTTTTTCACGAACCGTGTTGTGTTCGTCTTTAATACCGGTATATTCAATCGGCATATTGTAGCCGGCAAAAGGAGCCATTCTTGCCCCAAGCTCCTCATGGAAATGTGTAAATGGAGTAGTCTTCATTTTTTATATCGTTTAAATATTCATTATATTATAAAGTATAACAATAACACTCTGCAAAGTTAAAACTTTTATTGTTCTTGCCTACCCTTTCTAAAAAAATATTAGCACGTCAATTGAATCTTCGAAATCAGAAACAAACCGCCCGTAAACTTATTTGCAATCTCGGTAAAAATGATTACTTTTGCTTAATTCAACTGTGAATAAATTTACTACATATTAATCCTTAGAAACTAATTAAACAATGATTCTAAAAGTAACAGAACAAAATGGTATCACCATTGTCGAATTCGTAGACGTGACTCGTTTCACGTTAGCGTCGGCTGACGAAGTGAAAACGGAACTTAGACCTTTGTTAAATAATAAAGATTGTCGAATGCTCTTCGACTTTCACGACATTGAATTTGTAGATAGTAGCGCCATCGGTTGTATCATCGCTCTTTTCAAAACAGCGAAAAGTGTCGGCTCCAGCCTAAAACTTTGCAACCTCACGCCGGAAGTGTTGAAAATATTTGAACTCTTGCACCTGCAAGTGATCTTCGACATCACCGGAACCCGTGAAAGCTGCATGGCAGACTATGCGAAATAAAAGATAAAGCCTCCCTTTCAGGAGGCTTCACTTTTTATCAAGCTATCGTCAGACAAACACTATCCGATGCAGCTTTCCCATTTTTCGTGGTAGCAAAAGCATATCCTTTCACATTCGCAGGATCCCACTCTTCCGGCAAGGATTCACTCGTGTTCCCGTTCTCTCCACGAGCTCTCAACAAAATAAGCTTACCTCTCTTCAACACGGTTTCGTACAACACGGCATACACCTGATCGTCAGCAGAAGAATAACCTTCCTCACAAATAATTTTTAATTGTATTACGTGTATTTCTCAACCACGAACATCATAAGGAAACAAAAAGAGCAGCCCTGTCGAATTTCTACGACAGGACCGCCCGGAATATATTCTTAGTAAAAAGACCTATACGTAATTAGTCACCCAAAGTAGCAACCATCACAGCCTTGATCGTGTGCATACGGTTTTCTGCCTCGTCGAACACGATAGAGTTCTCTGATTCGAATACTTCCTCGGTTACTTCCAATCCGTTCATTCCGAATTGTTTGTAAACGTCACGACCTACTTGGGTTTCCAAGTTATGGTATGCCGGCAAGCAGTGCATGAATTTGCAGTTCTTGTTTCCAGTCAATTCCATAGCTCTCTTATTCACTTGGTACGGGGTCAACAATTTGATACGCTCTGCCCATACTTCTGCAGGCTCGCCCATAGATACCCATACGTCAGTGTACAAGAAATCGCAACCTTTCACACCTTCTTCTACATTATCCGTGATAGTAACAGTAGCGCCAGTCTCTTCTGCAATAGCCTTGCAAGTAGCAACCAATTCTGCATCCGGTTGCAATTCTTTCGGAGCAACAATACGAACATCCATACCCATTTTAGCTCCACCTACCATCAACGAGTTACCCATGTTGAAACGAGCATCACCAAGATAAGCGAAAGTCACTTTATTCAACGGTTTGTCGGTATGCTCCATCATCGTTAAAAAGTCTGCCAGAATCTGAGTCGGGTGGAATTCATTGGTCAAACCGTTCCATACCGGAACTCCTGCATAACGAGCCAATTCTTCAACAATATCCTGAGCAAAACCGCGATACTCGATACCATCAAACATACGTCCCAATACGCGAGCCGTATCAGCCATAGATTCTTTTACTCCAATTTGAGATCCGGAAGGACCAAGATAAGTTACATGAGCACCTTGGTCATAAGCTGCAACTTCAAAAGCGCAACGGGTACGAGTTGAAGTTTTCTCGAATATCAAAGCGATATTCTTACCTTTCAAACGAGGTTGCTCGGTGCCGGCATATTTTGCTTTCTTTAAATCAGCAGCCAAATCCAACATGTATTTAATCTCTTTCGGAGTGAAGTCTAATAACTTCAAAAAGTTTCTGTTTCTCAAATTAAAAGCCATAACTTTATTTATTTTAGATTTATGATTTTAAATTTCAAATTGAAAAATAACAAGCATCTTTCTTTTATAAAAACGGTCAAAAATAATATATCCTAACGAAAACTAAAACCAATTCTTAGTTTTAAATTCTCAATTATCTTCTGTCATCCTCGTATTCCATTGTAATCTTGGAACCATATCTCCGATCTTCCAACTTGGTTGCCTCCGTGATAACGGATTTTTGCCCTCCGGCTTTCACGAAGCGCAAACAAGCCCGAATTTTCGGGGCCATACTACCTTCCGCAAAAACTCCCTCTTCCAAATACTTCATCGTATCGGCATAATCAAGGAATTCCAATTTTTTCTCTGTTGGTTTCTTGTAATCCTTATAAATATAAGGCACATCCGTCAAAATATAGAATTCATCCGCTTTTACACGGGTTCCAACCATGGCTGAAGCCAAATCCTTGTCGATTACCCCTTCGATCGGTTGAATATCACCTTTCTCATCAATATATACCGGAATACCACCCCCACCGGTCGTGATCACGATGTTTCCTTCACGAGCCAAACGCTCTACCAAATCAGCATTCATAAAATCTTTCGGATCCGGCGAAGGAACCACTCGACGCCAACCACCTTCTACCTTGATCTCTTCTTTGAACACCCAACCTTTCTCTTGAGCTAATTTATCAGCCTCATCCTTCATGTAAATTTTTCCTACCCGTTTGGTCGGATTCTGTAAAGCCGGATCGTTCTTGTCAACAATCACCTGTGATACCATGGAGATCACGTTACGTTGTAGCCCGTGTTCTTTCAAGATATTACGTAAATTACGTTCAATCATGTACCCGATTTGTCCTTGCGTGAAAGCCACACAAACATCCAATGGCATAGCGGCATTGTCATATTTCTCCACACCGGCAGCGTTATCCATCAAAACGTTTCCAACCTGAGGACCGTTTCCATGAGAAATAATCAGATTATATCCTTCTTTTATTAAATATACCAAATTCTCCAAAGTGTCGATGGTATTGGCATTTTGCTCTTCAATAGTACCTTTTTGATTTCCTCTCAAAAGAGCATTACCTCCCAACGCGATAACTGCTAATTTTTTTTCCATTACTCGTATTTTATTTATTATCTTCTTTTCTATTCGAAAAATTCTGCGTCCACAAAGCTAGCGAAATTAGTTATACAAAAAATAGGTAAAATCCTTTTTTATCAAAACACAAAATATTGTAAATCAATTCATTGTATAAATATTCTCCCCGTTTTTATAAATATGCAGCGTAAAAACCGGACTTTTGACCATTCGGAAAAAATTTATCATTTATTTCTCTTAACCGTCTCTTTTTTTGTACCTTTGCGATATGCAAAACGAAAACAAACCATCATCGAGAAATTTGTTCCAGCGATTTGCAAACAAATACACTTTCGTGGGGCTGCTATTTGTTATCTGGATCGCTCTGTTCGATAAATACAGTTTTATCGACCGGTTACAGTTGCGTTCAAAAATCAACCAATTGGAGAACGAACAAAAGTATTACCGGGAGAAGATAGAAGAGGACAAACGTAAGAAAGAGGAGTTGTTGGGAAGCCGGGATAACCTAGAGAAGTTTGCTAGAGAGCAGTATTTAATGAAGAAAGAAAACGAGGATATTTTCATCATTGTAAAGGAATAATCGATTGGGAAGAATTATTGCTATTGATTACGGAAAAAAGAGAGTGGGCATAGCCGTTACCGATCCATGCCAAATTATTGCCAACAGTCTAACCACGGTCAGATCACATGAGGTATTGCAATTTTTGCAGAACTATTGCTTGAAAGAGAAGGTAGACTTGATTGTTGTGGGACATCCCAAGCAAATGGACAACACTGATTCGGAAAGCATGACCTATATCAAACCTTTTCTTACCGCTCTCGGTCGTAAGCTACCGGATATACCCATCGTTATGTATGACGAACGTTTCACTTCCGTACTGGCCCACAAAGCCATGATTGAAGGAGGGGCAAAAAAGAAACAACGTCAAGACAAAGCGATAATCGATGCTATTAGTGCAACGATTATATTGCAATCGTATATGGAATCACAAAGAAATCTGAATATTTAAAAATGCTTTTACCTATTTACATTTATGGACATCCGGTTCTTCGGAAAGTTTCCGAAGACATCACCCCGGAATATGCGGGATTGAGTAAATTACTCGACGATATGTGGCAAACAATGTACGAATCAGATGGAGTCGGACTAGCTGCCCCGCAAATTGGAAAAAACATTCGTATTTTCGTAATCGACGGGTCCCCATTCGAGGAACTGGATCCGGATTGCAAGGATTTTAAGAAAGCTTTTATCAACGCACATATCTTAGAGCGTTCGGGCGATGACGTACCTTTCAACGAAGGTTGCCTAAGTATTCCCGGTATCCACGAAGATGTTATGCGAAAAGACCGGATAAAAATTACCTACCGGGATGAAAACTGGGTAGAACACGTGGAAGAATTCACGGGAACCCGTGCCCGCATTATCCAGCACGAGTACGATCATCTAGACGGGATTGTCTTCACGGATCACCTATCTGCATTGAAAAAACGTTTACTCAAAGGAAAACTGAATAACATCAGTGCCGGAAAATTCAAACAAAGTTACAGGGTAGTATTACCCAAGTAAGTTTATAAGGTCCGTAAGGTTCATAACATCCATGAATTCTTCGGACCTTATCTTGTTTGAGCCAGTCAATCATTCAATTTAAAATCTAAAATTTGAAATTAGTTTGCGCCCTATTTACTGGCATAGATTTCCTTTTCTCTTTCTCGTGATCCCGTTGATCTTGGGAATTACTGCCAGTCAATATTTATCAAGCTTTCCTTCGACGTTCATTTTAGGTGTCATTATTATATCTTTTTCCCTGCTTTTCATTATCCAGAAAGTTCGTTCCGGCCTTCCGTTTGTACTACTCGCTTTTACTGAACTTTTCTCCACGGGGATATATCTATCGGAAACCAAGACACCCTCGATCACTGCAGGCAAAACTTATCAATTAACAGGACGCTGCAATCAAATTCTTTCCCCCGGAAAGCTTGTCATTTCCTCACCTCATTTATGCACGTATTTACAAATTCCAGATTCCATGAAAGTCTCGGTTGGGGATTCCCTTTCCGGGCTGATAAGATTATACCCTTTACAAACCTCACATAATCGCCATGATTTCAATTACAACAACTACTTACAACATCAAGGTATACAGGCCAAAGGCTTTCCGGTTGGTGAAATCCATAAAACCGGACACTCGCAAGACCTTTATTCCGTGTGTCACATGATTCGAAATAACTTAGCAACTAAACTACAACAGGTCATCCCAGATAGCACGACGTACAAGCTATTAGCAGCTCTTTGCCTGGGATGTAGACAAGAAATCACTTCTGATACGAAAGAACTATTCCAAAACACGGGAACGATTCATATTCTTGCCATATCTGGATTACATATAGGAGCTATATTCGCATTTTTCTTGTGCCTATTAAGGTTATTCCATTTTAAAAGTAGAAAATCCCGTTTGATTCTGATTCCGCTAATATGGTTCGTCGCCTGCATTACCGGCCTCTCCCCCTCTGCTTGTAGAGCAGCAACCATCCTAAGCTTTATTACGATTGGAGAGGTATTCAAGCAAGAAACAATTCCCTTGAATGCCATTGCCGCTGCGGCCTTTTTTTCACTTCTTATCAATCCGGAATTACTCTATTCTGTCAGTTTCCAAATGTCATACGCAGCCTACACCGGGATCATTCTAATTTACCCATTGATGCGAATTAAAAAGATGCACAAGTTCTTCCGCCCCTTATACACGCTACTCTGCATTAGTTTTTCTGCACAAGTCATGACATTACCCATCATGGCTTACTATTTCCATTCCATCAGTTTGAACAGTATCTTCATAAATCTTATCGCAGTACCCGCCGCTTCTTTCCTTTTATATGGAGGAATCCTGCTACTTGCATTACCGGGATTCATCAATTTTTATTTGTCATATATCATCATAAGTCTAACACATCTATTTATTTTCAGCCTACAACTATTTTCCAAAATCGTGATAAACTTACCGGATTTATACCCGACGGCAACCCACGTCATACTATTTTATCTCATCATCGTCCTTGTCATCATTTATTTGATCACGAGAAAACGTCACGTCCTTAAATTTATCTGTTATAGCATGAGTATATTGCTCGTTTTTCATGGCTGTTTCACGTTCTATATACAAAACCATCAGGAAATCGTGATTCGTAATCTCTACAAACATTCCGCTATTTTATTGAATTACAAGGGTTATTACACTTACCTCAAAACCACGAATCCCGATGACGGTTTGTCCACTTATATCACAGCCAATCACTTACAAGCTTTACCCACCCATGAGGCTTTTGTCGGACAACAAATAAAATTCATTCGGAATCACCTGTCATCTCCTCAATGTTCTATATCAATAATTGACCACACTTACCCTACATTTTCGAATGAAGACATTGTCATCATTACCGAAAATATTTACCCACCCGACTCACTCAAGTTCCATCCGCAGCAAATTATCATGGACAACTCGAACACGGGTCGCTGCACGCAAGCTTGGCAAAAGTTCTGTCTCAAGAACCAGATCCCGTTTTTCAAGACAAGCGAAGTGGGAACAATTATCTTGAAAATATAGGCATTTTTTTATGGAATTCGGATTATAATGCTTTATTTTGCTCGTTAATTAACACCTAACTAAAATGGACATAGTCATAGCGGGAGCAGGAGAAGTGGGGACACATCTCGCGAATATGCTTAGCAAGCAAGAACATAATATCATGCTGATTGACAGCGATGAAGAAAAATTGGAATTACTGGGTAATCAATTGGATGTTATGTCAATTGTGGGATCTTGTACCTCAATTGGTGCATTGAAAGATGCAGGAGTACACAAGTGTGATTTGTTTATTGCAGTCAATCACCAAGAAGATCAAAATATCAACTCAGCGATCTTGGCTAAAAAACTCGGGGCCAAACAAACCATTGCCCGGGTAAACAATAGTGAATATTTGGAAGACGAGAACAAAGAGTACTTGAAAATGATCGGTATTGATTCGCTGATTTACCCGGAACGATTGGCTGCGGAAGAAATTGTAGCCTCCTTAAAACAGAGTGGTTCAAGGCAGTTACACGAATTCTCTGATGGCCGCCTGCAATTATTAGGAATCAAACTTTGGGAGAATGCCCCGGTACTCAACTTAACCTTGATAAAAATGGCAGAACGTTACGGTGCCCAGCATTTCCGCGTCGTGGCTATCAAACGAGCAGATCACACTATTATCCCGCGAGGAAATGACTCTTTCCGCTATGGAGACTTGGTATTTATTGTAACCAAGCCTTTCTATGTCCCCAATGTATTCGCTCTTTGTGGCAAATCACAATATGAAGTTAAGAATGTTGTTATTGTGGGAGGTTCTCGTATCGGTATCAAAACAGCTTCTCTGTTAGAGAAAAATTACAACGTGAAGATTATCGAAAAGGATCGGGAGAAATGTATTCTCATCGCCGACAAATTAAAATCCACGCTGGTAATCAATGGTGACGGAAGAGATTTGGCCTTATTACGAGAAGAGGGAATAAAAAACACGGATGCCTTTATCAGTGTAACCCACTCGTCCGAAACCAACATTCTGTCCTGCTTGTTAGCTAAAAAGCTCGGGGTAAAAAAGAGCGTGGCTGAAGTCGAGAATATCGACTACATTGATCTGGCAGAAAACATCGGTATTGGCACTCTCGTGAACACGAAATTAATTGCAGCCTCTCATATTTATCGTTACACGATGAACGTGGATGTAAAGCATTTGAAATTCCTCACGTTCTCGGAAGCTGAGGTTTTCGAAGTTACAGCAGAACCGGGTTCCAAGATCACCCGTAAAACTTTGGCAGATATGAATTTTCCGGAGAATGCAACTGTCGGGGGTGTTATCCGTAACGGGGATGCCATTATAGCTAAAGGAGACGTACAGATCGAGGCAGGAGACAAGGTAGTCATTTTCGCCTTACCTAGTGCCGTGAAGAAAGTAATCAAATTGTTTCAAAAATGATCAACTTTAGGTTCATTACCAACATTATAGGGAAACTATTATTTGTAGAAAGCGCATTCCTTATCTTATGCATTATTGTCGCCTTGATATACGGGGAGAACGATCTCATGGCTTTCGTTTACTCTGCGATCATCACGCTGGGAGTCGGGAGCCTCATGACATTTACAGTGAAAGTCAAAGACCGGGTACTTGCTAAAAAAGACGGCTATTTTATTGTAACCTGCACGTGGATCATCTTCACCATCTTCGGTTGCTTACCTTACTTATTCGGAGGAACAATTCCGTCAATTGTTGACGCCATATTCGAAACCATGTCCGGTTTCACAACAACAGGTTCCTCGGTAATAAACAACGTCGAGGCCTTACCACATGCCACTCTATTCTGGCGCTCCCTAACTCAATGGATGGGCGGTATGGGTATCATCGTGTTACTTTTAGCTATCATCCCCGGCTTGGGAATCGAGGGACGTGATCTCTTCGTAGCCGAAGTACCAGGTCCGACACATGACAAATTTACGGCAACCTTCAAATCAACAGCCCGACGTATGTGGTATCTCTATATTTCACTAACTGCTGCCCAAGCTATTTTACTGTTATTGGGAAATATGGATCTCTTTGATGCCATCTGTCACGCATTCACAACAATGGCTACTGGAGGATATTCGACCAAACAAGCCAGCCTTGCCTATTGGGACTCCGCATACATCCAATATGTGGTCATTATATTCATGTTTATTGCCGGAACGAATTTCGGCTTACTCTATGTCATGTTGCACGGCAAATTCCGCAAATTGTTTCATGATGAAGAGTTCAAATTATATCTTTACATCACGTTAGGAGCCAGTGCAATCATCGCAATCGTTCTATTCCTAAACGGTTATGCAAACTTAGAATTAAGCATCCGAGAATCTATATTTCAAGTAGTTACCATTCTGACAACAACGGGATTCGCTACCGCAGACTATCTATTATGGCCACCTCTCACGGGTGCCATCATCTTTGCACTCTTATTCATCGGGGCCTGTGCTGGTTCAACTTCGGGTGGCTTAAAATGTATCCGGCTCAATCTATTATTCAAAAACTCGTTTATCGAAATGAAACGGATCATTCATCCTAACGGAATTATCAATGTCAAGTATAACGGGAAAAGCGTTCACCCCAATATTATGACCGGAGTGATGGGCTTCTTTATCCTGTATATGTTTATTTTCGCTATCTCCAGCCTAATCATGTCACTATTTACTCAGGATATAGCCACAGCTTGTAGCGCTGTTATCTCTAGTATGAGTAACGTGGGTCCCGGATTTGGAGAGATTGGACCTATGGACAATTTTGCGAATCTACACGACTTTGCCAAGATATTTTTATCCATTCTGATGATGGTCGGACGTCTGGAAATATTCACGGTTCTCGTTCTATTCAGTAAAACATTCTGGAAAAAGTAATCTCTACCCCCACAAGATAATTTGGATCTCACCCAAAGAGAGGTATTTTCGGAGCTTAGATTCCGGAATACCTCGTTACTAAAAGAATAGAGAGGCGGATGAAATTATCTGCCTCTCTATTCTTAAAAAATATCCTACAATTCACCCAATCCCTGCCTCGTGACAATAATTTCATCCCCCGTACAATCAATCACTGTCGAAGGAATATTATTCCCATATCCTCCGTCTATGACCAGATCAACTAGACGATTATACTTCTCATGAATCAATTCCGGATCAGTGATATATTCCTCGACTTCTCCTTCAGCAGCTTTCACAGAAGTGGTCAGCAAAGGTCCGCCCAGCTCTTCGACAATAGCCTGAACAATAAAATTTTTGGGTATTCGAATACCTATTGTTTTACGTCTATTCATTAAGACATTGGGCAACTTACTGGTAGCCGGCAACACAAAAGTATATGGTCCCGGTAAATATTGTTTCATCAACCGAAACTCTTCATTACTTACTTTTGCATAAGCAGCGATGTTTCCCAGATCCTTACAGATCATCGAGAAATTTGCTTTCTCTGCTTTCACACCACGAATAGCCGAAACCCGTTGAACGGCCTTCACGCTATTTATATCACACCCGATCGCGTAAATCGTGTCCGTCGGGTAAATGATAACACCACCATCACGCAAGAGCTCAACGATCTTTCGAATCTCCCGATCATTGGGATTGTCCTCGAATAAACGTACAAGCATGATCGTAAATTATGAATTCACTTTCTTATGATCAGCCAAGAACGTAGCCAAACCGGAATCCGTCAGCGGGTGTTTTAACAAACCTTTGATCGCACTCAACGGGCAGGTTGCAACGTCCGCCCCAGCCTCAATACATTGAATGATATGTTGTGTGTGGCGAATTGAAGCGGCCAATACTTGCGTGTTGAAACCATAATAAGCATACATATCCACGATCTTTTCCACCAACTCGATCCCATCACTACTGATGTCATCCAAACGTCCCACGAAAGGAGACACGTAAGTTGCACCAGCTTTAGCAGCCAACAAAGCCTGTCCCGGAGAGAACACTAACGTACAATTCGTACGGATTCCCTTGTTGGTAAAATATTTGATAGCCTTAATGCCATCAGCAATACAAGGTACTTTTACCACGATATTCGGGTGCAAAGCGGCTAATTCCTCCCCCTCTTTAATCATACCTTCATAATCAGTCGCAATCACCTCTGCGCTTACATCACCATCCACGATATTGCAAATCTCAACGTAATGTTTTCTACAATTCTCGTCACCTTTGATACCCTCTTTTGCCATTAAAGACGGATTGGTGGTTACACCATCCAACACACCAAGGTCATTTGCCTCGCGAATCTGGTCAAGATTTGCCGTATCAATAAAAAATTTCATATTCTATCTGGTTTTATTGTTTAACTTCAATATCACGGACAAAATTACAAACAATATCTGTAATCCGATCATATTTAGTTTATAAAGTTCACAAGGTTCATAAAGTTTATAAAGTAACCTTATAAACTCTATAACTCCGTTACGCGATTAGTCCGAAAAGAATCCAGGCTACAAATAAAGTAAATACCACGTTAAACGCTTGCGCCCCCAGAAAAGCATACGTAGAACGACGATTTTCAGAGGTTATCAAGCTTTTGAAATCCGTCTCCAACCCAATAGACATAAATGCCAAGGCAAACCACATACCTTGAATATTCTTCAAAATTGGTTTAGCATCAGACACGACCTCTGGAGCAACGCAGAATGAAAAAACAAGAGAAGCCGCAACAAATCCCAACACGAATTTCGGAAAACGTAACCAAATTACTTTTAACGTCGGTTTCTCTTCTGTAACCTCTTTCTTCGAATAAGACCAATAAATACTAATTAAGAAGGCCGCAACTCCCAATAACACGTTCTGTGAGAACTTCACGATCGTACTTGTCTGCAAGGCTACTTCTCCATATATAGCTCCGGTTGCAGCCACGGCCCCGGTCGTGTCAATCGTTCCCCCAATCCAAGCCCCTGCCATATCCTCAGGTAATCCCATCAACTTAGCCAAACCGGGCATGATCAAAATCATCGGCACGGCCACGACCAACACTAACGATACCACGTATGACAATTTTGTTTTGTCCCCCTTGATAGCTCCGGCAGTAGCAACAGCCGCAGACACGCCACAAATGGACACAGCACTGGAAAGCATCAATGACATTTCTTTGTCAATTTTCATTTTACGACATAACCAAAAGCAGAAATTCCATACGGTAAAGACAACGACACAAGATTGAATCAATCCTAATGCCCCGGCTTTCAACAAATCATCAAAGAGTACAGTCGTCCCAAGTAACACCAAACCGATCTTCACGAATAGTTCAGAAGAAAGTGACTCCTTCAACCACTTGGGAATATAAAATATATTACTAATGAAAAGTCCTATCAATAAACTAAATATCACGGTTTCAAATCCCCAATCCTTTAGAAATTTATTTCCTCCGACAACCATGGCCAAAAGCGTAAGGAAGAACACGACCGGAAAACTTGCAGCAATCATTTTCAATTTTTTACCCGTAAATAACCCGGCAATCAATGCCATCAGGAACATAAAACAGAAAACAATCAGAGCATGTCCCACGTTATCCAACGTGAAAACCTTATTCATTAATGCGTCAGCATCCAGCCAACTGAAAGAAGGCCAATGAGGTTTTAATTGAAATACGACTAAAAGAATTATAAACCACCCCACGATAGTAGAGGTCCAATCTTCGGAAATCTTTAACTTGCTCATCTGGAAATTTATTAATTTAGTGAATAATTTCTGTGGCAAAGTTAATACCGAGAATCAAAAAAATAATCCGTATTTTTACTGATTCTGAATTAGTACATTTCCAATAGGCCCTTAATAGAACCCAAGTAATACTCTTTCCAACCTTCAACGATCTCCTCGAAGACCTCATCTGGAATATTTGTATGTTCTAATTCTACACGAGTCCGGGGACCGTCTTTTTTTAATTTAATGGTCACAATAGAACGTTGATCCGTCTCCCCGAAAAACCATTCTTGAACAAGCAAATGATTGGACTTTACCTCCAGATTCACGCCACAAATATCTCCCTCCCATAAAGAAAACACGAATCCTTCCTCTGCTTTCATTTCCGCGGGATAACCACTCCACAGTTCGATTTGAAAAGGATTCGTCAATGCCGTAAAGACTTCCTCCGGATCAGCCGTAATATCAATTGTATATTTAAAATTCATTTATAATAAAAATATAGACTTTAAACCGAAGACTCAACTATTATGGACCTAACAAACAAGAAGTGTGATAAAATGACTTCTATCACACTTCGCTATTATTTATTTCTTCTTATATTGTTCATTTAGTTGATTTACCACATCATTGGTAATATCAAATCCCTCTTGCGCGAAAAGCACGTTACCGCCTAACGTCGTACTCAGTATTAATTGGAAACCTTTCGCTTTATTATACTCTGTCAAGAAATTTGTGATCGCATCATACAACTTCCGGTTTATTTCCATTTGCTCGCGTTGAGCATTTTCGGTCATTTCCTGTTGCAATTTCTGCAAATTTTGTTGTTTGATCATCAAATCCATCTGGGCTTGTTCGGCTCTTTCACGAGTCATAAAACCACCGTTTTCCACTTTATTCCGAAACTCTGCAGCCTCACGATCGAAGTTCTTCACTTTTATGTTCAACTCTGTCCGATTGGCTTCCAATTTCTTTAAAAACGCTTCATTCAACTCTCTCGATTGAGTATAATTGTTAAGCAATGTGTCCATGTTAATGTAGACAATTCTTGCATCAGCGTTCATAGTTACAGTACCGCCTTGATTGCTCGTACTTTTACTATTTCCACTGAAATGCAAAATATACAAAACTATCACAGCAATCAACAATAACACATTTAATCCTATCGACAAATTCTTCATAAAATGTAACTTTGTTATTAATAAATCGATTCATTGAAATCTCGGCCCACACGAGGCTTGTTTCGAATACAAAGATAATCTTTCTTCCTTTAGTTATCCGATTTTTCTCTTTTTTCTATATAAAAAATTTTCTTTAACAGGTCTATTTCCTCAATATTAATGACTTTCCCTCTCTCCGCCTGCCGACGAGCCCGCATCAATCCTTGTAATGCTGTGATAGACTGAGTTCCAATACCTAACTTCACATCAACCATTCCTTTCATTTCTACCTTACGGGCAAAATCCTCGATCATCATACGCCTGTTCATTTCCTGATCCATCGCTTTCACCGGTTTTGACGCAGCATGTATAGCTTGATTTAGATTGTTCTGGGCATTCATCAAAAAAGCATTCGACTTGTAATCCCCCGTAAGAAAACGCGGCAAGATTAAAACTTCCGACAGTAAAACAGTATCTCGTACCATAAAAACCCCCAGTAAGAAATCATTTTCTCTTAAACTATCCGGAATAACAACTTGCATGGGAACATAGCCTATATGCGAAAAACGCAAGGTATCCCCCACTTGTACACTCAATGAAAATCGCCCTTGTTTATCAACCCCTCGAACCTCTTTCCCCAGCCGAAAGATCGCTTCCGGTAATGGCCGTATACTGTCCCGGTCACAAACTACACCCGTGACAAACACATTGCCTTTATCTTGGCTCTGCCCTTGCACTCCCAAGCAAAAGAATATAAAAAAAAATAGAAGGCTAAACTCTTTCATTTTCCCGAGCGATTTCACTATTCTGCAAAATATTCAATAGCAATTCTCTCGCACGGAATAATTGAGCTTTCACGGTTCCTAACGGAATGGCCAGCTCTTGAGCAATTTCTTCATAAGAATACTCTTCAAAATAACGTAATTCTATCAATTTACGGTAACGCCCTTTCAACATGGCAACTTTTTCCCGCATAAATTCAGCTCGCTGCTTACGGATCGTCTCCTCTTCCGGATTCAACACGTCTGCCGGTACACTATTGATATACCCGCGATCATCAGGGTTTATATCATCCTTATCCAAAGAAACAATTTTGGCTTTTTTCTTCCGAATAAAATCAATCGTGTTATTAGAGGCAATTTTGAATAACCACGTACTAAACGCAAACTGAGGCGAATAGTAATTCAAACTCGTGAAAGCTTTCTCGAAAGCCTCGAACATTAAATCTTCCGCATCAGTTCTGTTATTCACCATCTTCAGTATCATAAAATATACTGAATCCTTATACCTCTTAAATAACTCGGCATAAGCCTGTTCATCTCCCGTTATTGCCCTCTTCACGACCTTATAATCATAAAGAGCTTTCTCTGACAAGTTGTTTGTTAACTCCATTTCCTCTTGTTAAAAAATGAATATCCATTTTCGTACACTCGATAAACAAAACCGATCGTACTAATAATAAACGAAGTTAGGAATAATTTTTTTTGTTTCAGACAAATAGCGCAAATATTTAACAAAATTACATCCGTTAAAAATACTGTCAACTAATAAACGAAGTTAGGAATAATTTTTTTTGTTTCAGACAAATAGCGCAAATATTTAACAAAATTACATCCGTTAAAAATACTGTCAACATGACAAGAAACACGTATATTGGGTAAAAACCTAAGACAATCAAACAAATAGCTGTCAAATAAAAGAACAAACGCACGATCATATCGCCATCTATCATAATCCTCTCCGTCATTGCCAATCTCATCTTGTTAGCATAATAATATGAAACTTCGTTTATTTCTCCTTTTTTGTCACTCTTATCAATTATCACATACGAGTCCGGATCTTTTGTCATCTTTATTGCCCCAAACCTTGATAATTCTCTAACCATATCATTATCGTATCCTAAATACGATTGTGAATTCTTCGCGAACCCACGGTTTTCTATATAATACGATTTTCGGTAAGCCATGTTACATCCATCCCCAAAAATATATTTTTTATTTTTCACCATGACCATCATCTTTATAAAGCGCAAGAAACGAAACATACGCGAATTTCTCACGTTTTGCTCGGTGAAATCATAATTTGCAAAACCGACGACAGCCGCCGTGTTTTCATCAAAATATGACTCCATGGTCTTCACCCAATACATGGAAGAGGGACGGCAATTGATCTCTGAAAACAACAATATATCATGCTTGGCTGCCAATACACCTATATTTATAGCCAATTTTTTAGTAAATCTGAATTTCGTGTCCGGGAATATTCGCGTACACCTCAACTGTGGATAATCTTTCTGTATCTCGGTCAATACATCCTGCGTGTCATCTTCTGAACATTCATCGACCACAATCACCTCAAAATTATCGTATGCTTGCATCAAAAAACTCGGTAAATTCCGCCTCAAACACTCCGCATTATTGTGTGACGTGATGATAACCGACACCCCTTCATGCTCTTGTTTATCTATCGGTTTTACTTTGCGAGACACGATCACACACCGACGAATAACGTGATAGATGTAGGTGAGTGTCAACACAAACAGAAGTATTACCCCATACCTAAAAGCTTCCAGTTCTCCCCAAAAGACTCTCAAACTCTCCATATCATTATATTAACATTCTTTTATCCATAAAAAACAGACAAATATACTTACTTAATAGCGATTTTAACGTATTAATTGAACAATTTTGTGTACATTAGTTCGATTTTACTAACATAAAGCAACTACATTATGGGACAACAAAAAAACAGAGGAATTATAGGGATACTCACCGGCGGAGGAGACGTTCCCGGCCTAAATCCAGCCATCAGAGCGGTAACTATTCGAGCCCTGCGCGAAGGCTATAAAGTTATTGGAATCAAAAGAGGCTGGGGTGGCCTGATTGACATCGTACGAGATCCACAATATGACAACTCCGGTAATTTTTTTGAATTAACAGAGGAAATCGTGAACAAGGCCGGACGCACCGGTGGTACTTTCCTGCACACATCCAGAACTAGGGCTTCCCACGTACCTAAGGCAAATGTACCCAAGCATTTACAGGATAGATACTCGAACGACATCAACGATCTGACCCCGGAAGTATTAAAGAACCTAGAGTTCATGGGTATTGACTACTTGATCCCGATCGGGGGTGACGACACGTTGAGTTATGCGGTACGCTTGAGCAAGGAAAGCGTGAAAGTCGTGGCCATACCCAAAACCATGGACAACGACGTTCCCGGAACAGATTACTGTATCGGGTTCAGCACCTGCATCACCCGTACGATTGCCCTCACGCATGATCTCCGGACATCAGCCGGATCTCACGAACGAATACTGGTTCTGGAAGTCTTCGGACGTTATGCAGGGTTCACGGCTATGCTACCAACCTTAGCCGGAGCTGCCAACCGTTGTGTGATTCCGGAATACGAATTTAACATCGAACGTCTGACCGAACTACTTTGCGAGGATCGTTTCACGAATCCCAGCAAATACTCGGTGGTTCTCGTATCCGAAGGAGCCACTTTTTCCGGTGGCAACATGATTTTCCAAAGTGAAGAAACAGACATGTTCGGACATAAAAAACTGGGAGGTATCGGAAACATGATCTCTCAACAATTAAAAGAACTTACCCCACAGTTTAACCACGGACAAGTAATCAACACCATCACGCAAAGACTGGGCTATCTGGTTCGCTGTGGAGATCCGGATGCACTGGATTCCATCGTACCTATGGCATACGGGAACCTTGCCCTAGATTTAATCAACAAAGGATTACACGGCAGGTTAGTTATCCTAAGAAACGGACGCTATGACAACGCCCCGATCGAGATTGTAACCAGCAGTAAAAAGATCGTGGATGTTCCCAAATTCTACAATACGGAGAGATTACGTCCCCAATACAACAGTTTCGAATTCATGCCACAGATGATACTTTAAAGATAAAGCTCCCGGTTTCCCGGGAGCTTTTCTTTAAGATAAAAGAATTAATACTAACTCTTAGTTTTTAGCTTTTATCTTTTAGCGTTCAGAGTGGTTGAATCGGGTGTAATACTATCTACCTCCACGACAACTTCCGACTCCTCCACGACGGCTCCTACCGGTTCTTGTACTTGTTTCCCCGACTGCACCTTGTTTTTCTGACTATTCCCACAAGAAACAAACATCAAAGTTGCAGTAACCACCATCATGCAAATCCATCCAATTCTTCCAAAAGTTTTCATCATATTCAAATTTAGTTTAGCTAGAAATTCAACGTGAAATTATACGTAATCAAGACGGTATAGGTTACAAAAAGGTGGGTCACCATCACGGCCCCACCAAAGACAATTTAGAATTTTCGAAAATTGTTATGCAAAAACATAACAATAACTTCAAAACAAACGTTTAACTAACTTTATTAAGAAATGCCTCCGGCTCTTTATTAAATTAGATCCCACTCTGAATTTAACAAAAAAGACGTGCCATGCACACCGGAGGCAATCTCTTTTGTGCAATACACGTCTTTATAACTTCAATTCGAGTGGGATGCTGCAAATGTAAGCATTAAATTTCATTTAACAACATTATTTTTACGATAGAATTTGGAAAAAAGAAAATCTCTATATAGCTTTGTCCTCATAAAATAAAAAAGCATGATATACAATCAACACATAGCCCAAACTTGGTGGTGGCACCTCTTTAAACTTCATAGTAAACAATGAGGTTATGTGATTGTATTGCATAATTAGATATAGAGAGAGCCTATTGTTTACAAACAGTAGGCTCTCTTTTTTATTCACCTTTTTTAAATCAAAAATCATGAAACCAATCAAAAAATTTATGCTCACCGAGCAAGAAATGCCAATCCAATGGTATAACATCGTGGCCGACATGCCCAACAAACCCCTTCCCCCTCTTCATCCGGGAACAAAACAACCGTTAAAACCGGAAGACCTTTACCCGCTATTTGCCCAAGAATTGGCAAAGCAGGAGTTCGCTACCGAACGCTACATCGAGATCCCCGATGAAGTCCAAGACTTGTACAAAATATGGAGATCGACCCCTCTCGTACGAGCCTATGCTTTAGAAAAAGCCTTGGACACTCCCGCAAAAATATATTTCAAAAACGAAGGAACAAGCCCCGCCGGCTCTCACAAACCAAACACGGCCATCGCACAAGCCTATTACAATTACAAACAAGGCATCAAACGCATCACCACAGAAACCGGCGGGGGGCAATGGGGTACAGCATTAAGCTTTGCCTGCCAACATTTCGGTCTGGACCTGAAAGTGTTCATGGTAAAAGTAAGCTACAACCAGAAACCCTATCGTAAGTTGATGATGAACACGTGGGGATCAGACGTGATACCGTCACCGAGTAACTTGACAGAAGCCGGAAGAAAAATCCTACGAGAATATCCGGATTCGGCCGGTAGCCTAGGTATTGCCATTTCAGAAGCTGTCGAGCTTGCCGCACAAGATCCCCTAACCAATTACTCCCTGGGGAGCGTGCTAAATCACGTATTATTACATCAAACTATCATCGGCGAGGAAGCACTTCTCCAGATGGAAAAAGCGGGAGATGAACCAGACATCGTGATCGGGTGTTTCGGGGGAGGTTCAAACTTCGCCGGAATCAGTTTTCCATTCATCCGCAGGAACTTGAAGGAAGGAAAACATACCCGGGTAATTGCCGTAGAACCACAATCCTGTCCAAAATTAACCCGTGGTCAGTTCCAATACGATTTCGGTGATACCGTCGGGTTAACCCCCTTACTTCCCATGTACACGCTGGGACATGATTTTCAACCCGCAAGTATCCATGCCGGAGGCTTACGCTATCACGGAGCCGGGGTTATCGTCAGTCAATTACTCAAGGACAAACTGATGGAGGCCGTTGCCATTCCGCAACTGGAGACCTTCGAGGCCGGAATATTATTTGCCAAGACCGAAGGGATAATTCCTGCACCTGAATCCACTCATGCCATAGCACAAGCGATTCGGGAGGCGAAAATTGCCAAAGCCGAAGGAAAAGCCAAAACTATCCTGTTCAATCTATCCGGACATGGTATGATTGATCTCTACGCCTACGAACAATACCTTGGGGGAAATCTCCAGAACTTCGAGCTTTCTGATCAAGAAATAGCTCAATCTCTCGATAAACTAGAGAAAATCATGTGAAGAGCATAGCTATCTGATTTTTTGCTACATTTGCAAAAAAATCAGATAGCATGTTTTATACAGAACTCACTTTCCATATCTCCCCTTACGTGGAGGACATTGCAGATGCGATTATTGCCGAACTCGGCGACCTCGGATACGACAGTTTTTCATACTCGGATGACGGTTTCAAAGCTTACATACCAAGCAAAAACTTCAACGAAGAACAAGTAAAGTCATTAGAAATCCTTTCTTTCTTCCAGTCCCTATACACAATCACCTGGGAAAAAGCAGAAATCGAGAACCAAGACTGGAATAAAATTTGGGAAGAAAACTTCACGCCTATCCTCGTGCAAGACCGGATTCTGGTAAGAGCCGGATTCCATCCCACGATTAAAAACATCGAACACGAAATCATCATTGACCCGAAAATGAGTTTTGGCACGGGTCATCATGCCACGACTGCTCTCATGCTGGAAACGATCTTAGACATGAAACCTAATTTCTCCGGCAAAAAAGTCCTTGACATGGGATGTGGTACTGGAATTCTATCTATCATGGCCGTACAAGCTGGAGCCCAATCGGTTACCGGCATCGACATTGACGAATGGGCTTACAACAACGCCATGGAAAACATTGCCACCAACAACATGAACAATATACGTGTTCTTATCGGGGATGCAACTTTACTAGACGGGGCAGAACACTATGACATCATCTTGGCCAATATCAACCGGAATATATTATTGAATGATATGCCCGCATACGTGAACGTGCTTAATGACAACGGCTACCTCATCATGAGCGGATTTTACACCGAAGATATTCCCGTTATTCGCGAGAAAGCCGAACTTTTGCAACTAACCTATCAATCCAACAAAGTAAAAGACAACTGGACTGCCGTCATTTTCCACAAAAGATAACTTTTGCGGAAAGTTACAGGTCAGCGCAGGTTGTTAAAAAAGAACTTGAAACTTGCCAACCTGTAACTTGTAACGTGGCGTAGCCACATATCTGTTAATATTTTAACAAAGGCTTGCTTTTTCAATTTCAATATGCAATATTTGCATCGTGAAAAACCCAAAAGAAGAATGAAAACAAGGTATACTAATAACTATAAACAGATGATGTGCATGCAAAGGCTTTTTGCAGGCTAACGCACTGTTGTCAAAAAACTGTCGAAAAAAGCCTGTGTGAATACACGGGCTTTTTTCATGTAAAGAAATAAATGATTTAAAAACAATAAATTTATGAACGTATTAAAATTTGGAGGAACCTCGGTTGGCTCCGCGCAACGAATTCAAGAAGTGGCAAAATTAATCTCGGATGACCAACCCAAAATTGTCGTTCTTTCGGCCATGTCCGGAACGACCAACACGTTAGTAGACATAACTAACTATCTGTACCGCAATGATAGGCAGGAAGCTTTGACGACAATCCAAAATCTCGAACTGGATTACCTAATGACCATTAGCGACCTTTACAGTACCGAAGAATTCAAGCACCGGGGACAAGAATTTGTACAAACCATCTTCACCTATCTCCGCTCATTCATCAACAAGGACTTTTACCCGTTACAGGAAAAAGCCGTTGTTGCACAAGGAGAGATCATTTCCACCACACTAATGCACTATTATTTACAAGAACAAGGTATACCTTCCACGCTCCTGTCCGCTTTGGATTTCATGCGTATCGACAAAGACTGTGAACCGGACTATTTTTATATCGAGCAAAACTTAAAACGACTATTATCCAACCCGGCCACGGAACGTATTATCATCACCCAAGGATTCATCTGCCGAAACGCTTACGGGGAAATAGACAACCTGAAAAGAGGGGGGAGTGATTACTCGGCCGCACTAATCGGGGCCGCGCTCAAAGTGGATGAAATTCAGATATGGACCGACATTGACGGCGTACATAACAGCGACCCGCGGTACGTGAAAAATACGAAAGCCATTCGTTCTCTATCTTTTGATGAAGCAGCCGAACTTGCCTATTTCGGGGCAAAGATTCTCCACCCGTCAAGTATTCAGCCCGCTAAAAAAGCCAATATCCCCGTCCGCATGAAAAACACGATGAACCCAAGTGACGAAGGAACCCTGATCACGAAAGAAAGCCCGATCAAAGATTTCAAAGCCGTGGCGGCAAAAGACGGGATCACGGCCATAAAAGTCAAATCCAGCAACATGCTGCTCGCTTACGGTTTTGTACGGAAAGTATTCGAAATATTCGAATCATGGAAAACCCCGATCGACATGATTGCCACGTCGGAAGTTGCCATATCTCTCACGATCGACAGTACATGCCACTTGGAAGACATCAAAAAAGACCTCACGAAATACGGCACAATCGAGGTCGAAGAATCTCTTTCCATCATCTGCATCGTCGGGGATTGCTCGATCAATAATAGCGGACTCGCGGCTCGGGCTCTCACCGCACTGGAAGATATTCCCCTGCACATGATCTCCTACGGGGCCAGCGAACACAGTATTTCTCTACTCGTGAAACAAGCAGACAAGCAAAAAGCACTTGAGGCTCTTAGCGAAAGATTATTAAATAAATGAGTTCATAAACCGACCCACATGAATATAGAAACCATCAAAACATTTCAAACCTTGAAGACCCCGTTTTACTACTACGACACGACTCTTCTACAAGCCACGCTTCAAGCCGCCTCCCAAGCAGCTAACGAACATGGATTCAATTTGCATTACGCGATAAAAGCGAATGCCAACCCACACATTCTTGACATCATTCAAAGCCACGGAATTGGTGCGGACTGCGTGAGTGGTAACGAGGTGGCTCAAGCCGTAGCAAGTGGTTTTCCCTCGGAACAGATCGTGTATGCCGGAGTCGGGAAAAGCGACGAGGAAATCCGGCTGGCTCTTGAAAAAGAGATATTTTGTTTCAACTGCGAATCTTTACCCGAAATAGAGGTGATCAACATGCTGGCCGGAGAAATGGGGAAAAAAGCCTCTGTTGCTCTTCGGGTAAACCCCAACGTGGATGCCCACACGCATCATTACATCACCACGGGAATCGAAGAAAACAAGTTCGGGTTCTACCTTTACGACCTCGACCACGCCATCACGGCCTGCCGGGAAATGGAACACATCAAGCTTATCGGACTACATTTTCATATCGGCTCCCAGATCACCGATCTCACGGTATTCCGAGGACTTTGTTTGAGAGTAAACGAAATACAATCCCGCCTGAAAGAACAGGGAATCATTCTCCCTCACGTGAACTTCGGCGGTGGATTAGGCATCAATTACGATTGCCCCACGTGTGGTCTGATTCCCGACTTTGCCTCTTATTTTCAAATTTTTGCTGATTTCTTCGAGGCCCAGCCGGGTCAGCAACTTCATTTCGAACTAGGCCGATCCCTTGTCGGACAATGCGGTTCCCTTATCTCTCGTGTCCTGTACGTGAAGGAAGGGAAACATAAAAAGTTCGTCATCTTGGATGCGGGAATGAACGACCTTTTACGTCCGGCACTCTACCAAGCTTTCCACCGGATAGAAAACTTGACCTCCGTGGGAGAACATGAAAAATACGACGTGGTTGGCCCTATCTGTGAATCATCTGATTGTTTCGGCAAAGACCGGGAACTACCCCTCACCAACCGAGGAGACTTGATCGCCATTCACTCCTGTGGTGCATACGGAGAAGTCATGGCCTCACGATACAATCTCCGAGAATTACCGGGAAGTTACTTTTCCCGGTAATTCCCCGTGACATTTCTTTCAATAAAAAGAAATTATTATCATTTGTAATGAATATTATCGTATTCCATAAATACGAAATATTCATATAAGAGATATTATAGTATGAATTTAATATACGACTTTGATTTAGACACCCCGGATGAATTACTGGAAATTCTAGCTAGAAATTTGCATCAACGAAGATTGGAAAAAGGACTATCAAGAGACGCCCTTTCCAAGCTAAGCGGCGTACCCACTCCCACGATTGCCAAATTCGAACAGAAACATACCATATCTCTAGCAGCTTTCGTGTCAATGGCCAAAGCATTAGGTTACAGCAAAGATATTAAAGAATTATTGTCCCGCCCTCTCTACAACACGATGGAAGAGTTGGAAACAATCAATAGAAACAAAAACAGAAAGCGAGTACGAAATGAAATGGACCAATAAACTAAATGTACTTTATCACGACAGGATGGTGGGAAAACTCTGCATGACCCCGGATAATTCATGTTGTGCTTTCCAGTACGACAAAGAATGGATTGCCACGGATTAGAAATCATCTGTTTTATCGCCAGCCATTGCGAAGAATTGCTAGCTAGCGACTATCATATCCAACATTGAACAAACCCGCTACAATTTCGTAGTAATGAAAGGGGGTTGTCCCAAAAGTCATTTTATCCTCCAAAAACTCCTCCGTCACTTCGTGCCATCTCCTCTATAAACAGAGGATAAACTGGTGCCTTTACCCAAGACAGGGAGTATTTCAACTCTCCCTCTGTTTATAGAGGGAGTACCCCGAAGGGGGGAGGGAGTTTGAAAAATGACTTTTTGGACAGCTCCTTTTCTACTTGATACGCCAAAGCTCCCACGATCTAAAACATTTAATCCCCTATTCTATAAAATATATAATATTTTACATGAATTTTTATCGTATTTTTAATATACCAACTCCCATTCAACTCCCATTCATTTCCTATTCAACGCTATTTATAATAAAAAATAAGTTATTATTTTATTGTTTTTATAAATTTAATATATTATCTTTACATCGATTTATATACATATATAAATTACAATAAAGATAGTATCACCTTGTGAACCGGATTTGATCACGTTTATAAACCGAACTTGAAAAATAAAAAAGTATGGCATCATTGAAAGACTCTCTACTGGACGGCATATCGGGAAAGCTGGATAAATACATCATTTACCGGGTGGGTAACGAAACGTTTATCCGGAAAAGGCCAAAAAAGGTAAGCAATCCCAAAAGTGAGAAACAACAGATGCAACGGGCAAAACTTCCGGGAGCGCAAACCATGTACAAAGCTTTGGATGGTAGTCTGTTAAAAGAAATCTGCAATCTAGCAGCCCGGTATAACGAGAAACGTTCGGGGTATCACTGGTTCCTAGGCAAAAACATGAACCTGTTCGGGGCAAACAATTACATCGACTACTCCCGTCTGGAGTTTTCGGACGGTAGCCAACAATTGCCTTTCGGAACCACGATGAAACAGACCCAACCCAATGCCGCGGAACTGCATTGGACGGATAACTCCAGCTCGATCACTGCACAATCCACCGATCGGTTAATGGTAGCCGTAATATTTGACAACGAGCCTTATACCCCAGTATTACTGGAAGATATTAATGCCCCACGAAAAGACGGTTACGCACGAGTTACTCTACCGGAAGGCGAATGGCAAACCGCACATCTATACTGTTTCTTCGGACGGGATGATTTGAAAAACTTCTCTCCCGGAATTCATTTTCAAGTGACGAAATCTTAACACAAAAGTATTATGGCAATTTTTGAATCTACTATATTCGAAAACCTATCGGGAACCGTGGGTAACGTGACCAGCTACAAGCTGAAAGACAAACAAGTGGCAAGAGCGAAAATTTTCTCCCGGAAAGATGCGAAGACTCTTCAACAATTAAAGCAAAGAACCCGCATGAAAACCATATCGCTCTTCAAACACCATCTGACCCCGATCTTACCCTCCGGATTCTGCACCTCTTCAAGAAAGGATGCATCCAACCGTTTTTTGGCTCTAAACATGGGGAAAGTTGAAGTCGATGACGAGTTAAACGTAACGATTGACCCGCTACAACTGGCCATTTCCGACGGTCCCTTGGCTTTACCGGTAATCGAGGCAAAAATTGACCATGCCGGGCGCCGGATCATCTTCCGGTGGAAAAAACAGCCGTTAATGCCTTACATGTATAAAAACGACTGCTTATACGGGGCAATCTATGAAACCCAGATGGGACGGAGCCGGAAAGTGATATTGGGAACCAGAGCCGAGGCCGGAGAAACAACCTGGGAGCTGCCTAAAGATTGGAATTCCCATCATCTGGTAATTTATGGTTTTGCAACCACCGCAGACGGTCAAAAGTCTTCCCCTACCTTGGGTGTATTGAAAAGTGAAGAGTTGTAACGATATAACCTTCCTGTAAGACCCGCTTTATAAAATTAATCTTTTTTAAAGACATAAGGATAACCCTGCCCGATTTTGTGACGTATACGCCATAGAATTTGAATATTCTATTAGTCATTCTTTCAAGGACTAGCAGAAGATGGTGAGAGGATATGTCAATTCGTAAACTAAACTAATCAGAATAAAATAAAAAAGAGACGCTATGAAAAAAATTATTTTTTTATTGGCAATGACTACATTCCTGTTCAGTGACTTTGCAATGCAAGCACAAACAAAAAAAGAACTACGGGCTAAAAGAAAGGCGCACAGGGAATGCATGAGGATGCACAACAGAATGGTTCGCGAGCAACAAAACATGATCGCCTACCAAGACGCGGTTAAAGCACTTAAAAGTAACAGTTGGGTATTACAGGCCAACACGTTGTTTAACAATTTCGGGGCAGCCATTCCCGTAACGAACAACTTGAACTTCGTGGCCATGGACAACAATCAAGTTTCATTGCAATTGGCATTCAACGGGTTTAATCCCGGACCGAACGGTTTAGGCGGGATCACGCTCACCGGCTGGCCTTCCAGCATTAACGAAAGAGTTGACAAAAACGGAAATATCACTTACACGTTCAACGTGATGGGCGCCGCTTTATTCGCTCAAGTTACCGTTCGCCTCGGCTACGGGAGTAATTACTCGACAGTAACCGTAAGCTCAAACACAAATGGAAGAGAATTGACATTCTCCGGGAACTTGGTTCCTTACAGCCAGTCAAACATTTTCCAGAGTGGATTCAGTTTTTAAGCAAGCAATTAAAAAAACTCTCGTTTAATATTCAATTACTCAGTCACATTCGTGTGAAAAAGGGGTTCCATGGGGAACCCTTTTTCATTATAGAAAAAACAAACTTTATAAACAAACCGGGCAAAAGCTTTTTTTCATTTTAACCGGGTCAATACATTTCGTATTTTATCGCCTGACGAGGGACGATCCGCCTTGTATTGCATCAAAGTTCCGTCTTTACTGTAAAGCAGGAAATGAGGTATTCCCTTGATGTTCATCATCGTGGCGAATTGATCTCCGGTCACGATATATTGATGACCGTGCATGTTCAATTGTTTCATCTTTTTCTTCCATGCCTCTTTATTCGTATCGAGCGAGATGCTGATAAATTCCACCGCCGGATTCTTTAATTGTTTTTCCAGTTTCTGCAAGTAGGGAACTTCCTGACAACACGGGCCGCACCACGAGGCCCATAAGTCGACGTAAAGATATTTTCCTCGAAAATCCGTTAGCCTGTGAATTTTACCATCCACGTCTTCCAACGTCACGTCGGGCAAAGCGGCTCCTTCCATGGAATATTTTTTGGATTCGAAATCTTTCACCAGTTTCCCCCCTTCTTCCCCTAGATCGGCGGTCATGTTTTTCAAACGCTGTAAACCTTCTTCGAAACCATTTTTATAATTATAATCTGTCACGAAGCTCTGTAAGACCAGACGACTCACGGATTCCACGATAGACTTAACCGTAAAGCGCTCTTTCAATAGTTGAATCTGTTCTTCGGGGGTCTCCCGTTCTTTCTTCAGGTAATTGAACACGAAGGTATTCGTGTTATAAAAACGCAAAGCCATCGGATCATCCAACACCTCGTAAACCGGGGGAATCAGTTCTCTCATACCATCAGGTAATGCCTCGCCATTCCGGGAATACATATACGTCACGCCATCCAAAGCCTGTGCAAAAGATAAATAAGCCTGTATTCGCAGATAGCTCTCCACCATATTGGCGGGCCGGAGTTCTTCTGTCACGTCATTCACACGAGTATGGATTTCACTCATGCTATTTTTTAATTCACTCGCCACGGGCGGATTCTCCCATATCGACCGACTTTTATCCAAGTAAAAACGATTATAGGTGATCAACGCCGTGTTGTTCCGATCCTTTTTATCCGCGGTCATTTCAGCCCGCCGATTCTTGAATTGAATGTCAAGCTTGACTTTTGTTCCCGGTTCAATATACAATGCCTGTTCGAACGGCCACTTGTTTTGTCCGGTTCCCACGATTCCCATTAAGGTCACAATCCGGGGAGTATCGCAATTTAACAGGAGCGAGAAAAACCTTGTTTGAGCGTCAACAGTCAAAGAATCTCTCTTGCCCCCGTCAACAATAAATAATTGATACTCCGAATATTCTCCCGGATTCACCGTTCCGGTAATCTCCGCTGGGCCTTTCTGCCTGCAACCGATGGTTGCAAGCAGAAGAAAAATACTGATTACATATTTCATTTTACCTTATACATTATTTTTATCGGCTTGTAGGCCACGTTCTTGTAAGAATTGATCAGACGACCGGTTCTCGTGTCGTAGATATAGATATACCCGTTTTCTCCGGATTCATCCGAGCGATAAGCTCCCACGTACACTTGGGATTCATCCGGACTGATCGCCATTGTCGTGATCTCTGCATTCGAAATATCATCAATCGTGGCCCACGATTCAGTCGGGAACGAAGTGGACGAATAGTACCAACGATAAATCTTGTTACCTTGTGCGTAGAACAAGCACTGGTAAGAAGGACTGGCCACTTTCGGATCCTCTTTTTTAAGTACCGGGTTAGCTATCACCCGTTGCACATCACGATAATCGACACTAGCTTTCTGGTAATTATCATCAAGTTTATAAATCGTGTTACTCAAAGACGTTTTCCATATCTCCCCGTTCAACTCGGTCAACACAGTAAAGGATGAACCCTTCTCATTTTCAAAAATGGCAATTACATCATGATCTCCATTCCAAATCGGACCAAAATATTGGCAATACTCGGCGGTATAACCATTGTAATAACAAATCGTATGCTGGTTTACATCCCACAGGTAATAATAGGGTTGATACCCCCCGAAGTAACTGTGTTGAACAGAGGAATAAGTTGAAGTCAAAATGGTATGAGTAAGAATCAAACCTTCCATACTGGCCAGATTATAAACCTTGCCGTTCTCAGATATGGCAACAGCCGTACGAGCTTCGTTGTCTGGTAACATCATAACCACGGGAAGGAAATCTGAAAACTCGGGAGCCTTCACGATATTCTCCAATTCAAACGTTTTAGCATTGACCACGTAAACCGAAGGATCATTTTTATAGCTGATAAACAACTGAGATAATCTTTTTGCCATATCCGTGGGGGATTTCGGGAATACCTCTCCGGGATTATTCATTGTCAAACAATGAGTTTCAAAATTTCCCATGGTTCCGTCAGCCATCTGACGCATGAAAGAAAGCATACCCGTCCCGTCGCCGCTTTCACTCAACACCGTAATTCCTTCTTCATAAGGAGAATTAATATGCAACTTGAACTCGTAGAACGCACTACTATGCTCGTTACTCACTTTCACCCGCATCGGGAAGGTTCCCAAATCCTGACAGTCCACGTACAGGACGGACGAATCCGAATAAAACTTGTAATCCATGTCCCACTGGAACGTCAACGGAAGGTCTTTTTCCTTCTGGGTCACATAAGGAGTGATATCAATCACCAGAGTTTGATTTTTGTCCCTGTTATACTCTTTCTGTAAACTATTGGTATCAATGGCGATCTCGGAGATCCGAACCGTGTCAACAGTCGTGTCATCATCAAAACAACCGATTGCCAATAAGCCTATTAGCCATATATATAGATATTTCCACTTCATAATAATCTGTTTTTACTACATGAATAATTCATTTCATCAATACGGTTTCGGAATATCATTCTTCCCGCTTTGCAATAATTCCGGGTTCGCGGCAAAGAAGTCATACATCGGGATCAGAATGTACTTGGTCGCGGCGTAATTATACTCGTCCATCCACCCGTATTGTACATTTTCCAGATTCGGCCCGTACATATCCACCATCCCCTTGTAGGTAGCCGGAGCTGTCTGTTCCATCGCCCGGAAATATTCCATGAATTTAACCCATTTCACGGGGTCCCATACCCCCAACTTATAATTCGGCCACACGACTTTGCCAGACCAATCTTTCCATTGCGGAGGTTCTACGATATTGTTGAAAGAAGCAATAGACACGGTCCCGACCTCTGCCTCCGGTTCAAAATCATCCGTTGACAGCAAACGGAAAGCCACCTGCCAATACCCGTCACTTCCCAGATGTTCACGCAATACCGTTACCGGTAACACGCCATTCACGGAATCCGGTTCGATAATTAATTCGGTCGGCAACGTGTAATGTACTCCCGCCTCTGCCGTAGTCTTGGCAGCCACGGCTTCCACCTTGAAAGAACGCACCTCTTTAACCGGAGCCCCCATGATCTTCACGGGGAGTTTCATCTCGTAGGAAGTAACTTCCAGTTTCGTCACCCCGAAAGAATACACCACACTGTCTTCCGTGAAGTAAATTCCCGTACGGGAAGAATCGAACAACTTGTAATCCTGTTCATTGCAGGAGATCAATCCCATGCCGAATAGCACGAACAGGCAACCGGTGAATATATATGTTATGTTTCTCATATGTTTTCTATTTACCATTTCATCTTCTAAATTCGAACTCTTGTGACGGGATGTCCACCACGTAGATTTTCTTGTCGGCTGTTACGGTCTGCCCCTCGACATTAAGAATATCCAGATTCAATCGTTTCATGTGGTAGAAGGATTGTCCTTCCCCGACAAATTCTTTATACCGATCATCCGTGATCTTGTCAACGGTCAAAGTTTCAGCCGGAAGTCTATCGTCTAAAGCAACTAATCCCCGACTTTCCAACAACTCGTTAAAATAATCAAGAGCTTGATCGTAATTACCCAACTTCAAGGCACTTTCGGCCGCGATATAATACATTTCGGGTAAGCGTATCATGTTGATTCCGCGGATCTCACCTGCCGGACGGTTATATTCCGTGTTATTCAGCACGTAAGTATCTGTCAGTTTATCCAGTTTCCAGTATTTTATCGTGTTGTTATACGTGTACCATGCACCCCAGCGGTAATCATTCCCGGCCCCATTAATCTGGTATAATTGTTGAATATTATAACGCATTTCGAAAGAATACGCGGTCTGGGAATTGTGCAGTATCTTGATCACCGGTTCGGCAAAATTCTTGGAATAAATTCCGAATACCGTTTCCTTGGATGACAATTTTCCCGCCAGATCTCCGGCAATATCCGTGTAATCCAACAGGGAAAGACCGGGAGCTTGTATCACTTGCTGCGCGTAATACAAGGCACTATCGAGTGTTCCTTCCGTCAAGTAAACCCTTGCCAAAGTCGCTTGCACCGCCTGTAAGTTAAAATGGATATTCTGGTCTTTCAGGAAATTAGCGTTCGAAGAGGCTGAGGCATACAGTTCCTCGTCATCCAATAATTGCTCTGCCGATCTCAAATCAGAAATAATCCGCTTGTACACGTCTTTAGATTTCAGAATGTCTGGGGCAAACAAGGAGAACCGGGTTGAATAAGGAATCCCGTCAGCACTTTCGTTCACCGTGATTTGCTCGCTGAAAATACGCAACAGATCAAAATGCATAAAGGCGCGCAGACCTAAGGCTTCTCCTTTATAGATATTGTAAAATTGCATATCCGCAGGAGAGAATTTTTCCAAGTGTTCCAACACGTTATTCGCATAGGCGATATTGGAATACATATCACACCAGATATTATAAAAAAGATCTTCCGCTTTCGTATTCGTATAGTCATATTTTATAAGTGGCTCAACCTCTTCGTTATTTGTAGAGGTATAATATTGAGCCATCAGATCCAAAGCGGAATAACTCAGATTCTGCCCGTACAAGTTCGTTGACCCCATCTTGGCATAGACCCCGTAAAGGGCATTCTCAAATCCCTTTGCATCTTTCAGTAAATCACCTTCCAGTACCTCACCTTTAGGTTGCACGTCCAAAAAGCTGTCACAGGAACTTCCCCCAAGGATTAAGGCTAAAAGTACCATTATATTTTTAAATCCTATCTTCATAATCTTTCCTTTTAAAATGTTGTACTAAGCGTGAATTCAAACCCGTTACTATATAGATAAGTGGTCCCTCGTTCTATTTTCACGTTTGACCAACGCACGATGTCCGTCAAGTTCACTCCTACACGTAAATTCCGTACCCCAATTTTGGAACAGATGTTCGGTCTGAATTCGTAACCGAAATTCACGGTTCCCAACGTGAACACATTTTCTTTTTCCACGAAACGGTCTGTATGTTTCGGGTTCGCCCCCCATCCTTCAGAATCAGCGATATCCTTGTAGAAAGCTATATCACCCGGATTTTTCCAACGACTGCTGAAAACTCGTTTATCTGCATTCTTTTTCGGGTCTGCACCCTCCACTTTCGTGGCACGAGTCGTGTTATACAAGTAAGCGCCACATTCATAACGACCTAACAGATACAAGCTGAATCCCTTGTAAAACAAGTTCGTTGAAACGGTTCCCCGGAATTTCGGTTCTGTATCCCCGATCACGAATTTATCATCCGCGGAGTATTCGAAGGTTCTCTCCCCGTTCAATTTAATAAACACTTCCTGTCCTGTTGCCGGATCAATTCCCGCGGATTTAACCACTTTCAATGCCGAGGTGGATTCACCTTCCTCGTATTGTGCCAGCGGAGTTTTCGAATCTACCTTATTGGCATCTTCATTCGCTTTCTTCAAGGCACTGTTTATTTTCAAGATCCGGTTCCGGTTCATACTTCCGGTAGCCGCAACCTGCCAGTAGAAATCATTTCTCTGCACGAGCATACCATCTACCTGAAATTCCAGTCCCTTGTTTTCCATCTCCCCGATATTTTCTTTGGCAGAAGTCGTTCCGGTGGACGGCGCACGAGAGGCATCCAATACCAAGTCGGTTGTCTTTTTCAAGTAAACGTCAAACGTGAAATTCAATCGACGATCAAAAAGACTGATGTCTGTTCCCACGTTATAGGAAAGTTCCCGTTCCCAACCTAAATCTTTATTACCGATTCCTTGCGGGATAGCCCCGATTCCGTTCAAATATTCCAGATCACCGGAAAATTGATACATGGTCATCGCTTGGAAAGGAGAGAAATTCACCTTACCCGTGTATCCCAAGCTACCCCGGATTTTCAAAATATCAATCTTATTTGAAGTAATGAAACTTTCGTTATGTATGTTCCATCCTAGCCCGGCAGACCAGAAACTACCGTAACGGTTGTTTGCCCCGAATTTTGACGATCCGGTCACCCGATATACCACGTCAGCATAATAACGATTGTTATACATATAGTTTCCATTCACGAAAAATCCCAATTCCGTGCTGACGGCCTGTGTTCCCGTCGGTTTTTGATCCGAATAACCAGCGGCCTGCCCCATGAAATTCAACGCATCATCATAAAAGCCCACTCCTGTCATGGTGGAGGACTCGCTGGTTTCCTTCCGGATTTCCACACCCGCATTCACACTATACAAACTGTTATTATCGGTCATCAGGTTGAATGCCCCTGTCAAGGTTCCGGCGTATGACACACCACTACCATTTTTCTGGGTCAAAGAACCTTTTTTAGAAAGTTCAGTCTCATTTTTAAAATCTTGAGAATCGGGAGATCTAAATACCTCGTTATTAGAATTTGTTACCGTGATATTAAAGTTTCCCGACAAACGGAACAATTTGTTGATTTCCCAACGAAAATCCGTGGTATTCGAGATGGATTTATCCTTTGAAATATCATAATTACCCAAGCTAGCCTCGTACAAAGGATTGTCCAAGTCCCAAGAAAGATTTTTATTATATTCCCCGTACTGGTCATAAATCCGATCATAAGGATTCATTTCCACGTATTTAGAAAAAGCACCGTAAGGTGATTGCTTGTAATTCACCTCGCTATAAGTGGTACGATTCGCCATCGTCAACTTGTTCTGCACGTGATATTCCAATTTGAACCCCAAGTTATAACGACGACGGTAGTCCTCTTTCATAACTCCCTGCACGTTATTGAAACGTCCGGACAGTTCATAACGAATATTGGAGGCTCCACCATACAAACGCAAAGAGTGATCGTGAGAAAAAGCCGTTCTGGCAGGTTGTGACAACCAATCGGTATCTACTCCCCGCTGCACTTCTTGATAACGCTCGTTATATAATTTATCTAACGCATATTGCTCTCCTTCATTCGTGATATTTCCCCAAGCATCTTTTTTTACTTCCGACGTGTACAAACCTGCCAAACGCTCGTATTCCAATTTCTGGGCCGCATTCAGCATATCATAATCTTTCAGATAAGGGAATTGCACGTTACCCGTAAAATTATAAGCTACCCGCATACTGCCTTCCGTCAGTTTCTTTCTTTCCACCACAATAACTCCACTGGCAGCACGAGACCCGTAAAGAGCCGTTGCCGATGCATCTTTTAACACCGTGATATTTTCGATCTCGTTAATATCCAAATCGTACAATTCCTGCATACTGATTTCAACCCCATCCAGCACGATCGTCGGTTGATTCACTTGGGTCGTCCCGTCAGAGAAAGAACTCATACCGCGTAATAATAATTCCGGAACGTGATTCGGGTTAGACCCCAACTCACTTCTTTCTACCAGATTCAAACCGGGCGTTAAGGCTGCCAATGCGGCAACCACGTTCGTACCGGAGATGGTTTTCAACTGCTCGGCAGTCACGCTCTTCACGGCTCCCGTGTAACTGGACTTTGATTTCGTGAAATAACCGGTCACAACAACCTCATCCACCTCGCTCACTTCTTCTTCCATACGTATGGTCATTTCCTTATCCAATTCTACCGGAACAATGGCCGTTTTATACCCTACAAAAGTAAACGTCAAGTCACGTATATCTGCCGGAACCACGATCTCGAACTTACCACTCCCGTCGGAAGCCGCTCCCGTCACTAGAATCTCCCCACGTTTGGCCACAACGGTCACGCCCGGAAGAGGTTCCCCGTGGGCATCCACCACAACTCCTTTTATTTTATTCGTTTTTACCACACTGTCCCGCACGGCAACCGGACGGGCGGGACGGATGATCACGTAATTCTGTTCCAAGTCGAAATCCATGTTCGTCCCCTCCAACACTTTACGAAATAATTCATTCAAAGTATATTTACGAACATCAAGAGTTATTTTACGATTCACATCCAATTCGTTATTGCTGAACATGATCAACAAGCCCGTCTGTGATTCAACCTGTTCAAATACAGTTTCCAAAGTCTGGTGCTGTTTTTCGATCTTCACGCTTTGTGCCACACCCGTTGCTGATAGCTGAAACACAAAACCGATCATAAGTAGTAATGTTAATCTCATGATACATAAACTTTTTTTACATGGTATTTTCCCGTAACGATACCAAGTGTTTCTCTTTTTTTTCATACTTTTGTATTTGAAATTAGTACTCTCATGCTCTTGAAAAAAGCATGAATCTTATTTAAACAAAGCGGGGAGTATGGCCGTACTTCCTGCTTTTTATTTTTCTTGTATTATTATATCCTTCTGATTTATAATAAATTTCACATTTGTCGTCCGTTCTATCAGACGAATAAATTCATTAAAGTCCACATCTTTCCGAATGGCTCCGGTGAAACGGTAGTTTTTACAATCTTCATTCGAGAAAACAAAATGCACATCATACCAACGTTCCAACTTCACCGTCAATAAGTCCAACGGCATATTATGGAAACGGAACATTCCGTCAATCCATGAGGTATATAGTTTCACGTTTACAGGTTTCACTTCAATCTCTTCATTTGTCGTGTCTAATTCGAACTGCTCTCCCGGATGCAAAAGGTATGTCTCGTCGTGATGTTTCACTTCCACGCCACCTTGTTCCAGAGTTACCTGTTCAAGAGAATCTTCTTCATAACTGCAAACATTGAAAGAGGTTCCCAATACTTTCACGCTGGAGCGACAAGTACGCACGATAAAAGGCCATTCTTTACTTTTAGTAACATCGAAATAAGCCTCTCCTTTCAATTCAACCACCCGTTCTCCTTTTTCAAAGTTCATCGGGAATGTCAATTCACTCCCCGAGTTAATCCACACTTTCGTTCCATCACTCAAGACCACCCGGTATTCTCCCCCTTCCGGAACTCTCACGGTACTCCTTTGCCCGCTGTTACCCCCTTGAATTACCAACGTATTCAAAGAGTCCTTACCTATCGTGGCTCCCCCGCTGTTCGTGATATCACGTCCCAGATTTTCGCTTAACTCATACTTCTCTCCACCTTCTAAAACCCAGACGGCTTTCAAACTTCCCGGGGTTATTTGCGCTAACTTCTCCGGCTCGGTCTCTACGGGTGACTGCATCAACAGGATCCCTCCAGTAGTCAGCATAATTGCAACCGCAGCTGCCACGCTCCAACGAATTGCCAGATGACGTTTTTTCCAACCCGGTCGGGAAGAAAGTTTTTGTTCCACATTTTGCCAAGCATCTTTCATCTGAATGGCCTTAAATACTCGATCCGCCTGTACCACGGAACCACACTCTACCAACTGGCGAAATTCTTCCTGCAATTCCACGTTCTCCAAAAGCCACTGATTCAAAAATCCCCGCTCTCCTGCAGTCAATCCCTCTTTACGAGATTTCAAAGCCAATTGTACTATATTTTCTGGTAACATGATGATTTATTCTCCATTGGTTCTATACTTATGACAGGAGAAAAGAAAAAATAGATGACAAGAATTCGAAGAAAAAATCAAAAAAATTACACGAAGAGTAACAATATCGAATATGTTTTTTCGCTTAACTCGGCTCGTAAAGCCGCTAATGCTCTTGCCAAAAGAGTTTTTACCGTGGTCACGGAAATTTCAAATTCTTCTGCGACTTCTTTATGCCGTTTCCCGTCCAGCACGATTCTTTTAAAAACTTCCCGCGTCCGATCGGGTAAACGATCTACCGCTTTATATAATTGATCAATACGGGTATTCCATTCCGACTCATCTAAATATTCATTCTCGGCCATATCTATACTCGAGTTGATGGGTTCCGTAAGAACCACTTTTTTCCCTTCCAACAAATTCAAACAATAGTTACGCACGGATTGATACAAATAAGGACGCAGACTATTTTTTATAGCGTGAAAACGCTTTCCCTCCCAAAACTTAATAAAAACCTCTTGTACGGCATCCTCTGCCTCCTCTTGTTGCACAAGAAAATTCATGGCATAAAATACCAATGGTTTATAAAAATGGTGGAACAATAGTTCTAACCCTCGTCGATCTCCTTTTTTCAAGAGTTGCAATATTTTATCAAACTCGTCCATCCATTACACCCCTAACTTCATTTATGTAAACTTTATTTTTAATAACATAACCCCTCAACAAACGATCAATTAATGATGTTCAGAGGATTGCCTATCTATTCGTTACGAAAATTTTCAAACGTATTAATAATTAGCCATTAAAAAAAATAGTATCTTTTTACAAGTGTCAAAAAATAATGTAAATTTGTATTTCAATAATTGATCGTTTATTTATATTTCACACCACTTGACTACTACATTCTTATTCTCCAAAAGATAAAACAATTTCCCAGTACTAATATCTATTAATACTCTTTATATATATGGAAAAACACACTAAAATGTTTCAAATTCTCTCTTTTATTGACGTAAATCTTCTATTGTTACGTTTGTTGGTAAAAATTTATTGGCATTCCCTCCATTCATGAAGATATCGCGCACGATGGTTGAACTGATAAAAGTATGTTCGGGAGAAGTTAAAAGGAAAACGGTTTCCACGGAAGAATCCATCGCTTTGTTTGCCTGACCGACAGCACGTTCGTACTCGAAGTCAGCAGCAGTACGTAAACCACGAATAATGAAATTAGCTCCCATTTGCTCGCAAAAATCTACTGTCAGACCGGAATAACTCATGACAATGACATTATCTACATCTTCGAAAACTTTACGAATGATGGCAATCCGGGTATCCACGTCCAAGAATTCTTTTTTTACCGCATTAATCCCCACGGCAATAACGATTTTATCAAACATTTTTAATCCACGTTTCACGATTTCTTCGTGTCCGATCGTGAACGGATCAAAGGATCCCGGGAATATTGCGATTCTTTCCATGACGTACTTATTAAATTTCACCAGAGTTACGGATAAAACATCCGATCTCAAGTTACAAATTAAAATCATATTTTCGAGGATTCAAAAAAATTGTTAGTTTTTCTTTGATATTTCAAGAATATCATTAGGAAATTTCTTTTCTTTTCAATAGATTTGATCCAGAATTTAAAAGAACACATAACAATTAATTCTTATAAAACATGGCACGAAAATTACTAATTCGAGATCTTACACTTAGAGACGGTCAACAATCTTCATTTGCAACCCGGATGAACCAAAATCAAGTGGACCGCGTGTTACCTTTTTACAAGGATGCTAAGTTCTACGCAATGGAAGTATGGGGAGGAGCTGTTCCCGACTCTGTAATGCGTTATTTGAACGAAAATCCATGGGATCGTTTGGAAAAAATCAAAGCCGTTATCGGTGATGTATCCAAGTTGACCGCCCTCTCCAGAGGTCGTAACTTATTCGGTTACGCTCCTTACACGGATGAAATTATCGAAGGTTTCTGTAAAAACGCTATCGAATCCGGTTTAGGAATCATGCGTATTTTCGACGCCTTGAACGACGTGAACAACGTGAAATCGACCATCAAATACGTGAAAAAATATGGTGGTATGGCTGATTGCGCTGTTTGCTACACGATTGACCCGAAATATCCGAAATTAAGTTTGATGGACAAGTTAAAAGGGAAAAAGAACCCCGAACCCGTGTTCACGAACGAATATTTCTTGAATAAGGCAAAAGAAATGGAGGCTCTCGGAGCTGACATGATCACGATCAAGGATATGAGTGGTTTGATTAACCCGGCTCGCATTTCCGAGATGATGCAATTATTCAAGAGCAATTTGAAGATTCCGGTAGACTTCCATACTCACTGTACCCCGGGCTACGGATTAGGTGCAGTACTTTCCGCTATTATACACGGTGTTGACATCGTTGATACCAATATCTGGAATTTCGCGGGCGGTCCTGCCGCTCCGGCTATCGAATTGATTTACATTTTCTGTAAGAAATTAGGTATCGAACTGGATGTAAACATGGAAGCTGTTGCTAAGATCAACAAAGAGTTGTACACGATTCGTAAAGAATTGGAGGCATACGATGCTGTTAAACAATTCCCGAATCCGTTCAACCCGCTTACAGATACACTTCCGGCTAACATTGACAAATTATTCGATGATGCTATCGCTGCTGCCAAGAGTAACAACGAAGAGGCATTGTTGGAAGCTTGTCATGCTATCGAAGCTTATTTCAACTTCCCGAAACCGAACGAACTCGTGAAGAAAGCTGAAGTTCCCGGAGGTATGTACACCAACATGGTAGCCCAATTAAAACAATTGAACTCCATGGATATTCTGGAAGATGCCATGAAATTAATCCCGACGGTTCGTTTAGCAGCCGGTCTTCCTCCTTTGGTAACTCCTACCAGTCAGATTGTAGGCGCTCAAGCCGTGAACTGTGCCTTGGACATCAAGAATGGTAAACCGATGTATTCTAACGTATCTAATCAATTCGTGGCTTTGGTAAAAGGTGAATACGGAAAGACCCCGGTACCTGTTGATCCGGAATTCCGTCTGAAAATTGCCGGAACCCGTGAAGAGACCCCGTATGATACGTCAAAATATCAAATGCAGGAAAATCCCGTGTTAACAGAATTCGGTGGGGTGAAATTGGCCGAGAACGAGAAAGAAGTCCTCTTGATGGAACTTTTCCCTGCTGTCGCCAAAAACTTCTTGACAAAACAGAAAGAAGCCCGTTATATGGCCACGCATAAAGAGGAACAAACACAACAAACCGCTGAAGTTCAAAAAGAAGAACCGATTACCGGAAAAGTGGTTGAAGCTCCGATGCCGGGTAACATCTTCAAGATCCTCGTTAAACCGGGTGATGTTGTAAGTAAAGGACAAAACGTACTTGTATTGGAAGCCATGAAGATGGAAAACAACATTACAAGTGATTACGCCGGAAAAGTAAAACGTATCCTGACCCAAGAAGGGAAATCCGTTACTGCCGGGGCTAAATTGATCGAGATCGAAATCTGATTGGATTAGAATATAATAAAGGAGGAGTGGTAAAAGTCAATGTACTTTTACCACTTTTTTATTCTAGCAACATACCATAAAAATTTACTCCTGCCATCAGGACAGGAGTAATATAATTAAAATTCAATCCATTTTTCTCTCGGATCAGCGAGGATTAATATTTAGGAAAACCGATCTCTTCCCCATTCTCTGCGATGTACTCGTCCAATGTCTCACACCCCGTATCCTCGTCTTCTTCGTACTCCAAGGAGAGATTGTTTACCCGGGCAAACTGATGACAGCTTTTGAAATCAGCATATCGTTCCTCAATCTCCTCTTTAAATAACGCAACCCGCTCGGTTTCCGGCATCTCTTCTAAATCCTCTTCATGCTCCTGCAAAATATCCAGAATAAATTCTGCCGCCCAACTACCTAATTCACGTTCCAACACCCAATCAGATGCATGTTCATCCAGTATATGATATATTTCATGTAAATAGGGAGTATCCCCCCAATCTTCATATAGTTGAATCAGGTCGTCATCCTCCCCATATTCTTCTTTTAGCCTTTCTAACACCTCATTATTCATGTCTCTTGATTTATTGTATTCGACGGCTAAATTAAGAAAAAATATTAACATTACATCGGCCATGCAGAATTTGGTTCAACCAAAGGTTCCAAGCTCAACACTGAATTCGGAATCGGAAAATATAATAACTCCTGATTATCCCGTCCGACTAATGATGGCACTAGCTCGAAAGCCTTGTCAAAGCGTACCAGATCCCACCAACGCTTACATTCCGTGGCAAATTCCAACAGACGTTCCTGCAAGATAGCGGCATCATTTTCTTCCGGTGTACCGTTCACAAATTTATGATTAGCATAATTTTCCCCATACGCCCGCTGACGCACCTCTTCCATTTCGGCAGTAGGATCCTGCTTTAAACCGTTTTTTGCCTCCGCTTTCATTAGCAATACATCAGCATAACGATACAAAATAATGTCATCAACAAAATAACGCACACCAGATTCCACGATACCCCGACATTTCATGGCCATCGTTCCATAGTAACTGCGACCGCCGTCTTTCGTTTTATAAATCTCTAGGAATGTTACATCCCGACGACTATCCTCTTCGGAATACTGGGCGCGTAGATGTTTAGAAGGAGAAAGTTCCATCAATCCTCCTCCGGCACCTATCGTCTCCAATATATCCGGTTCTATATCCGGAGACAAGGTGGCAGCTGAAATATGCATCATATCAAAATAGTTGTTACTTGCTTCTACCTTTTTGTAATTGATAGCCATCAACACTTCGTCGTTTCCTTTATTATCATAAGTAAATACCTCCTTAAAATCAGGCAATAAACGAATACCACCTATCTGTTGTATATCTTCACAAGCCTTTAGCGCTGTTTGGAAATCAGCCTCACCCCCATTCATCCGACGGGCCGTCCACAAATAGACATCTGCTTTCAATGCTAACGTGGAAGCTTTAGACCAATGATTTCTCCCCGTCTCGAATGCATCGGAAGGAAATAGTTCAAGCGCATCCTTCAAATCGTCTTTAATTAACGTAAACACTTCTTCCAACGTGGCTCTCGCTTTATGAACAGTGGCTGCATCATATTTTTCCATAGGTTCGGTACGTATCGGAACACCACCCCATATTTTAGCCATCGTGAAATACACGTAAGCTCTCATCGCGTGGGCTTGAGCCAATAACAATTTTCGCGTATCCTCGCTAGAAAACGTGATCTCCGGCACTTTAGTCAAAATCAGATTAGCAGCATTCACCACAGAATAAAGTCCTTGCCAACTTGGACCGAAACTGGCACTCAAATCATTCTCCCGGTACTTCATATAATTATCCCCGACAATCGCCTCGGATTCCAACGTCTCGCTTCGCAATTCGCCCCAAATGAAAAGGTTCTCTACGGATTCTGTTCTTAATTTCACGTACATACCGGCTAATCCTCCCTGTGCATCCGATTCGGTTTGCCAAAAAGAGTCACTCGTGATAACACTTGTCGGATCGACTTCCAACAAGTCGCATGCCCCGATGGAAAGACACATTCCCACCCCAAGAGCTATATGATATAATCGTGTTCTTAATCTACACATAATACTTCTGTTTTTCATGGATTAAAGTGTTATAGATATTCCAGTAATAATATTCCGGGGAATGGGGTAACGTCCGTTATCCTGCCCGCCTTCTTCGGGATTCAGTCCTTTGAAGTCGGTGAAATAATGAAGATTATTTCCCGTCACGTGAACCCGGACTCCGGCAAGACCTATTTTACGTAACAGACGCCTTGGTAATTCATACGCCAAGGTCATTTCCCGCAAGCAAAGGAAGTCACCTTTCTCCACGTAAATGTTACAATTTACCGGAAGGTTATAAGCTTGATTCCAGATGTAACACGGCATAGATGCTTGATCACCCTGTTGCTTCCAAGAGTTCTTGGCCATGTTTTTCGTCAAGTTTCCATCTCCCTGCGAGTTATTATCCATAAAACGAGTGGCATAATTATAAATCTTATGTCCTAGTGTATAGTCAAAACGAACAGAAAAAGTTAATCCTCGAAAACTGAATGAATTGGTAAACCCGCCATTCCATGTCGGATAGAAATTACCAAGATACACTTTATCTTTCGAATCAATCTGACCATTTCCATCCACATCCCGGAATTTGGCATAACCACCGTATTTTGTCTTGTCGTTTCCGGGAATTAACGTGTTCACGATCGGATCGTTTTGGGCCTCTTCGTCAGTAGCATAAACACCTTCCAACACATGCCCATAGATGTCACCTACTCTTCCTCCTTCTTGCAAGCCACCCATCCAAGCATAGTCTTTCTTGGAAGGAACCCACACATATTCTCCACCAATACGGTTATTCTCCGCTCCGTTCTCCGGCAAACGTAAAATCTTATGTTTGGTGTGCGTTGCCGTCATGGCCACGTTCCATTGTAAACCGGACCATGCCGGAAGAACCGCTGCATTCACCTCTAATTCGATACCTTTATTCTCCAAACGCCCAAGATTCGTATAAATACTTGCAAACCCGGTTGAAGGAGGTAAAGAAAGAGAAGTGATCAAATTATCGGTAACTCGCCGATAGTAATCAAACAAAATACCTATCCGATTGTTGAGTAAACCAATATCAGCACCGATGTCAAAAGTTTTAGATTGTTCCCATTTCAGATCAGGGTTCGGGATCACCGAATTCAAAATGGCAGAAGTGCCGTCATATACATTTCCTACCGAATATTCACCCCGTGCTTGGAAATCGGACAAACCGCTGATATTTCCCGTGACACCGTAACTAGCACGTAATTTCAAACTCACGATGTTTTGTAAAGGAGTCCAAAATTTCTCGTTATGTACATTCCAACCAACGGATATTCCGGGGAAGAATCCCCATTTGTGATCATCACCCAGATTAGATGCCCCATCATAACGGGCGCTGAGTGAAACCAAGTAACGATCTTTATAATCGTAATTTACGCGAGCAAAGAATCCGGCAATAACCTGATCACTTTCATCACCTTTTACACTTTTAGCAATAGCCGCAGCATTCAATGTCGGGATCAAATCGGTAGCAGCTCCACTTCCTTTGGCCTCAAGAGTTGATTTTTCTCTACCGAAATAAGAAAATCCCGCTTTCACATCCAGATTATGCGACTCGGCAAATAATTTCTGATACCCCAGAACCAAATCCATCTGTCCTTGCATCGTTTTGTTATAAGATCCCGTGGCTTCTCGCGAATCGTTGTAAGTCATGGAACCGTTCCAGTAAGCCGGGATAAATGAGTAACCGTCATACGTGTATTTATACAAAGATAATTGCGGAGTGAAAGAAAATCCGGGCAAAATTTCCCAATCGGCAGCGATAGAAAGAGACAGATTGTCTTTACTATTTTTCCGCACGTCATTTTTCAAGTGATACACGGGATTCCCGATACTCCGATTTTGTCCCGGGGCCAACGTTCCGTCCTCGTATGTATATTTGGCTGTCGGGGGTGTTGTGGCTGACCGATAGAAAATATCTGCCAAGCCGAATACTTCATTATTGGAAGAAGTCGTGTACATCACTCGTCCGACCACGTTCAAGTTATCCCGCAATTTTATACTCCCGTTCAAACTGAACGACAAACGCTTGTACTTGGTGGTAATCGCGGTTCCTTCGCTATCCATATACCCAAGTCCCGCATAAAAAGTAGATCTTTCATTTCCCCCGGAAACCGTCAAGTTATGCGAATGAGAATAAGCCGTTTGATAAATCAGATCTTGAAAATCCGTATCCTTAAAAATAATAGTCTTAGATGGATCTATCGGGTCAGGCATACTTTCCCAACCTTCATTCAACTTATGTTTGTTTTCTTCTGTTAGATATTGAGTGGTGAAAGAGGTATTTTTAGTCAAATCGTTACCGGTACCAAACCCAAGAGCCGAACCTAAACGATCCATTGCATTGGCATTATACCGGGATGCATAAACCATACTTTTCCGATTCAACTCGATATATTCCCTTCCACTGGCCAAATCATATTTCGCTCCCGGTTCGGAAACAGTCAGTCCATAGGAATAAGTAGCTTGCACTTTCCCCGGCTTCCCGGTTTTCGTGGTCACGATGACAACTCCGTTAGAAGCTCTTGCACCATAAATTGCCGTAGATGCGGCATCTTTTAGCACTTGCAGGGATTCAATGTCGTTACTATTAATATCTGCCAAATCGGTACGAATGATCCCGTCTACAATGTAAATCGGGGCTGCCCCGTTCATGTTATTAATAGAGGTTCCGCCTCGAACAATGATTCGCGGAGCCGCACCGGGTTGACCGGATGTACTTTGCACCTGCACCCCGGATACATTTCCTTGCAGGGCAGTAGCAACATTAGCATAAGGTACATTTTTCAAGGCCTCGGCCGGCAGTTTCGTGATAGATGATGTCACTTTCTCCCTAGCCTGCGTACCAAAACCAACTACGACCACTTCTTTCACTCGAATTCGGGAAGGTTTCATATTAACATTCAACACCTTCTGGGCTGGAGTTAGTTTAAAATCCCGAGGTTCGTACCCGAGAAAAGAGAATTCCAAAGTGGGTTCTTTTTCTGTAAACTCTAGCACGTAATCCCCGTCAACACCCGTGGTAACCCCATGAGTCGTACCTTTTATCAAGACCAGAACCCCGATCATCGGTTCCCGATTTTCATCTAGAACCCGTCCTTTTATGACACGTTTCTCTTCTTTTTCCTTTGTTGCACTATCTTGTGCATAGGCCGAAAACACAAAGGTCAAGCAGAGAAACACACATAAAATTTTACTTACAAGCAAACTTCCTGTTTTTTCCATACCAATTATTTTATATTTATCTTTTAGTCATTCAAACTGCAAGTCACTATTTTACATATTTCTCAAAGATTATACCATATTAAATAAAAAGTATTAACCTCATGTTTTTCAAAATCATACAAAACGAATATTATAGTAAAAAATGAGGAATTTCCCCACCAAGTTGAGGAAAAATGCCACACTTGCAAATTCTCGTTAAAAGCCGAAGAACGTATGAAATATTTCTGTAACTTTGAATGCGGCATAATTCTCCACGAGAAAGCCGATGTGCAATCTTTTATTAGTTTAGTTTTAAACACACATTAATTTGAATATCATGATGAAGAATTTATTACTCATTCTTTGCTTTTTTCCCATGCTGGTATTAGCCCAGGAAGAAGATCAAAGCAAATACATGGTCGGAGCCGTTCCGGAAGTAAACGGAAAAGTTGTTTTTTCACAGGAAATTAACGCTCCGAATCTTTCTAAAGATCAAATTTTTGACGCCATCCTAGCATGGGCGAATACCCGTTTCAAAACAGATAAAGGAAATTGGGGAATGGTTGCCTATTCGAACAAGGAAGAGGGACAAATTGCTTGCTATGGAAACGAATACATTGTTTTTGCTGATAAGACTTTTTCTCTGGACCGGGCAAAAATAAACTACCGGATGAATTTTGTTTGCACTCCCGGTAAATGCAACGTGGAAGTAACCAATATCACCTACCTTTACCCGGAAGATAGCAGGGAACGTCTAGCTGCCGAAGAATGGATCACCGACAAGCAGGCGATGAATAAAGATCAGACCAAACTGATCAACCGGATTGCAAAATTCAGAATCAAAACCATTGATCTGGTTGAAAGTTTGAACGAAGGGGCGCAAAAAAGTTTAGGCGCACAAAATGCCCCCGTAGCCACAACGACAACCACAACGACCCAACAAGTTGCTCCCGTACAAACCGTTGCCACCATATCTGCCGCCCCGGGAGATGCTTTACAAGGCTACAAGCGTATCGCTCCCGACAAGATTCCGGGAAATATTATTAAAATGTTATCCGAGGACTGGATGTTAATCACGGCTGGAAACGACCAGCAGTTTAACCCGATGACGGCAAGCTGGGGAGGTCTCGGAAACCTGTACAACAAACCGGTGACATTCTGTTTTATCAATCCCGCACGCTACACTTATGACATCATGGATAAAGGGGATACCTATACATTAACTTTCTACACGGAAACTTACCGGGAAGCTCTGAATTATTGCGGGCATAATTCCGGTAAAGACAAGGATAAGGTAAAAGAGGCTGGGTTAACCCCGATCACCACTCCTTCCGGTAGCAAGGCATTCTCGGAAGCTTGGATGATTATCGAGTGCCGCAAAATGGTTTCTCAAACCATCAACATTGACGGTATTTCTGACCCGGAACTAAGAAAACAATGGGCCGGTAAAGCCATGCACAAAATGTTTATCGGAGAGATTTTGAATGTATGGGTAAAATAAATCCATAATTGAATTACTTTTATAATAGCTTTGGAAAATCACGATACTAATCTATCGTGATTTTCTTTTTAAAATCACCCCTACTACGAACAGTATCTTATCATCGGAATTAAAAGTGACAAGATTCCAAGAGTGGATATTCACGGGAAATTGACCTCAAACCGGGAAGATTTATTCTCCTTGATTAAAAAATTCGAACAAGAAACGGAATAGTCTATCCCGGAATTTCAATCTTCTCGCCTAAATGACGAGGTTGTTTGTTGATAAAAAAATCGACAAATACTTTTACCCGGGCCAACAATTCCCGCATTCGTGTCTTTAGTCCCTCGTAAGCGCTCACGTCTTTAGCATTATACCCGATAGCATTGTATCCCGTAGTGACGAGCCAGATAGATCGCCCGTTCATTGTGAAATTGCTGAGAAATAACCGTCACGCTATCCTGTCCGAAAACCTCTTTCGAACGTACCATAGAATCAAGCGTTCGCAATCCGGCAAAATCCAGCACCAATGATTCTTTCGGGATGCCTCTATTCACCAAAGAATCTTTCATGGCCTGAGGTTCATTATAATTATGGCGGCGGTTATCTCCACTAATCAATATATATTTAATTTTACCCGACTCGAACAACTCCGCTGCCGCATCAATACGATTCTTAAAATAAGGATTGGTTTTCCCGCCTTTCACCCGGGGAGAAGTACCCAATAACAAACCAACTTTATTATAAGGAATGAATGCTGTATCTCCAAAGACTTTTCCTTCACCGTATTTGGAAATCCGATAATTACAAAATAATATTCCCAAACAACACACGAATACAGGTAAAATAATACCATAAAAGAACACACGCCTCACCACTCGCCACCATTTAGGAGCTTTCATCCGGGAAGGGCTGTCTGTTGAAATATGATCTCGCCGTTTTTTCAATACCATTTTTACCTTCTTTCCTACAAAGATACGGATTCAAGTGATATTTATTACCTTTACTTGTCACAATAAAAACAACTTTTATGCTAACTATCTCACAACTCTCTCTATTTCTTAAAGATAACCAAGCAGATTTTGAAATCATACAACATAACACCCATCCCATCCTTTCTGCAAAAATCCTTACTTACGTTTAATTTCATTTATGGGGCTGAATTCTAAGTCTCTTGCACATTTTCAAGTCCATTCACTATTTTTGGTTATTCTTCTTATCATTCGGCTTGGCAATGGATTCTCTCATTTGCGTATCAGCCTCAATATTCTTCATTTTGTAGTAATCCATGATACCCAAATTACCGCTACGGAAAGCCTCTGCCATGGCACGAGGAACTTCTGCCTCAGCCTCGATCACTCTCGCCCGCATTTCCTGTGCAAGCGCTTTCATTTCATGCTCGGTAGCGACAGCCATCGCACGGCGTTCCTCCGCTTTCGCTTGGGCGATTTTCAAATCAGCCTCAGCCTGATCGGTCTGTAATTCAGCCCCGATATTCTTACCAATATCAATATCTGCAATATCAATAGACAAAATTTCAAAAGCAGTACCGGAATCCAATCCCTTGTTCAACACCACCTTCGAAATAGAATCCGGATTCTCCAAAACCTCCTTGTGCGAGGCTGCAGAACCGATTGAAGACACTATACCTTCCCCGACACGAGCCAGAATAGTTTCCTCCCCGGCGCCCCCGACTAACTGACGGATATTAGCCCGCACCGTAACCCGGGCTTTAGCTATCAACTGAATACCATCTTTAGCAACGGCAGCCACCGGCGGGGTATTAATCACTTTCGGGTTGACACTCATCTGTACGGCCTCGAACACGTCACGACCGGCCAAGTCCACGGCCGTTGCAATTTGAAACGTCAAGTCGATATTCGCTTTAGATGCGGACACCAAGGCATGTACCACTTGAGCCACGTGTCCCCCCGCCAGATAATGAGCCTCCAGTAAGTCACGATAAAGCTCCAAGCCTGCCTTTTTCCCCTCGATCATGGCACGAACGATAACCGTGGGAGGCACTTTCCGCCAACGCATCAAAACCAATTGCAACAAAGATATTTTCACATCAGACACTAACGCTTGAAACCACAAGCCGATCGGAATAAAGTAGAGGATCATCCAAAGTAAAAAAAGACCTCCGGCGATAACCGCTACCAGAAAAAACAAACTACTCTCCATCTTCTATTCAGTTTTTAATTTAACTACTATCTTATTTTTATACACTTTCAACACGACGACTTCCCGGTTTTCTTCGATATACCCGGAACGGGATTCCGCCTCGACCACACTGTCCCCCACCCGTACTTTTCCCATCGGCGCCAAGCGTCCCTGCGTCATCCCAACATCTCCTTCCCGAATGGATTCATCCACACCTTCCACCGTGCTATCAATCTGCGTGTGTAACTGCATACGTTTCCACGTCTTCGATCGCAAGACGTAATAAGTCACTCCGAAACCACAAAGAGCCGTCCCCAACAAAGTGAAATGCCCGACCGTCGTTCCCATCGTAGAATAAGCGATATAAATAGCGATTCCCACGCAAGCAAAACCTAAAATCCCCGCCACGTTCACTCCCGGGAAAACAAGAAACTCAAGTATTAACAGGACAAAACCTATCAAGATCAGCATGAATAAAACAAGCCACTCCATATACAACATTTTTTGCTTGATAAAGATACATTTTTTTATTTAATAATAGCATCATCGTACTGAAATATTTTCCACACCCCCCCCTCCTTCCCAACCGATCAGACCGTGACACCCGAACGTGACAAAGGAAGGCTACACCCTAAAATACCTGTTTAACTACCAATATAAAGAGCAGGAGAATACTCACCTGAGGCAAACCGACCACGTACGACAAGAACAAAGATGATTCAACTCGTCTTTATCTCATCTTTGTCTCGGTTTTATCTCGTCTGTAAGCTATGAACAGGGTATTATAACGGTTCATTCAGGGCGGGAATACCGGAAAATCACATGGTGCAAAAGCACGAACAAAAGCCCAAGAGAAAAATCAGATTTTAATTACCCCGAAATTATTTCCCCGCCCTCTGGCACGGGTTGCAGTGCTAGCGAGTTTGAACCCGCACATTTTCAACATACGATTTTCAATTCTCAATTATTATCTTTTACTTTGTAGCCAATTTTTCATTACCCATGTAGGCAATGAGTCAAGTACATAAAAGAGAGGACGAATGAAATACACTGAATTGGATGACAATGAAGAATTCTACCGCAAAGTAGAATATTACAACAAGGCAAGAACTGAAAAATTAAGCTATCATTATAAAGAAATTCTAAAATTATTGGGAGAAGATCCCGAAAGAGAAGGATTAGTGAAAACCCCATACCGTGTTGCAAAAGCCATGCAATTCATGACACGAGGCTACACGGAAAACCCGGAAGAAATCCTTCGCTCCGCCCTGTTCAAGGAAGATTATCGCCAGATGGTGATCGTCAAGGATATTGAAATTTATTCTCTATGTGAACACCACATGCTCCCGTTCATCGGACACGCCCACGTGGCCTATATCCCGAACGGATACATCACCGGGCTGAGTAAAATCGCACGGGTAGTTGAGGCCTTTTCCAGAAGGCTCCAAGTGCAGGAAAGACTGACGAATGACATAAAAAATTGTATACAGAATACACTCAATCCCCTCGGCGTTGCCGTGGTCATTGAGGCCCAGCACATGTGCATGATGATGCGGGGTGTGCAAAAACAAAATTCGGTAACGACCACTTCCGATTTCAGCGGGGCATTCGAAAAACTCGCCACACGGGAAGAGTTCATCCGATTAATTAGTAACAAATTTCATTAAGAAATAAACATGACGAGTATGAAAAAAGCATTTGTTTTCCCGGGCCAAGGAGCCCAATTCGTAGGTATGGGCAAGGACTTGTACGAGAACTCACCCGAAGCAAAAGAGTTATTTGAAAAGGCAAATGAAATTCTGGGATTCCGCATCACGGACCTGATGTTCGAGGGAACCGACGAAGATTTAAAGCAGACCAAAGTAACTCAACCGGCGATATTCCTTCACTCGGTGATTCTTGCAAAATCGTTAAACGAGAAACCGGACATGGTAGCGGGTCACTCGCTGGGAGAATTCTCCGCACTTGTCGCCAATGGGACACTTTCTTTCGAAGATGGCTTGCGTCTTGTTCACGCCAGAGCGCTTGCCATGCAAAAAGCATGCGAGGCGAATCCATCCACGATGGCCGCCATCCTCGGGTTACCGGATGAAACTGTCGAAAACATTTTAGCTGAAATAGATGATGTAGTTGTTCCTGCCAATTACAACTGTCCGGGACAAATCGTTATTTCCGGAACGACACAAGGAATTGCCACCGCTTGCGAAAAATTAAAAGCAGCCGGGGCCAAACGGGCTCTCCCGTTAAAAGTAGGGGGTGCCTTCCACTCTCCGCTGATGGAACCTGCCCGGAAAGAACTGGCCGATGCCATCATGAACACCCATTTCTCACAACCTTCATGCCCGGTTTACCAGAACGTGAACGCACAACCGGTGTCTGATCCGGAGGTGATCAAAAAGAACTTGATTGCCCAGTTAACAGCATCTGTACGTTGGACTCAAACCGTACAAAATATGCTGGCTGACGGGGCATCATCTTTCTTAGAAATCGGTCCCGGAAACGTACTTCAAGGATTGATCAAAAAAGTAAGTACTGAAGTTGAAACAGCAGGAATGCAGTAGATTTTGTTTAAAACAAAATCTACTGGTTACAAGTTACAGGTTAGCAAGTTACAAGTTCATGAATCTTACATATCAAGAACCGCCTAACTCATAAACTTGTAACCTGCAGAGCCGAAGGATCAACCTGAAACTTGTAACAATTTTAAAGCCTCCCATGGGAGGCTTTAAAATTTTATTTATATCTTTGAACAAAGATAATTCAAGATAAAACCGGGATATGCCAAACAATAAAACAAAAAAACACCGTACGATTCAATACGTGTTTAAAATCAGTACGATCATCATTATTTGTGGGCTCATTGTCTTGTTACTTCCTAAAATAGAGGGCTTTAAATATTCTTACCAAAAAGGAATGCCTTGGAAATACGAGACATTGATCGCACCCTTAGATTTTCCGCTGCATAAAAGCGCCGAGGAACTTGCCGCTGACATTGAAAAAATCAAAGAAGAGCAAGCCCCCATTTTCAACTTCAAAGAAACAAATATTGAAGCCCAGATCAACAAACTTTCAGAAAAAATAAATACATATCGAACCGCGAACAACGGAAAAGATATGGATAAAATCATTCAACAACTACGGGAAATTTATTCCAAAGGCATCCTACTGATGCCGGAAAAAATGGATCCGGCTAAAATCAAAAATATTCTTATCGTCAAGAACAACATTGCCTTCGACGAAAAGTTTTCCAACGTGTACACGCTAAAGCAAGCCTACGAAACATTGGTTAAATACATCGAGAGCCTGCACCTTTCTAAATCAACAGAGGAAGGAATACTCAGTCTAGGCCTGAACAATTACATCAATCCGAACCTCGAATACGATGCCGGGAAAACGGGCCTTGCCATTGAAACCAGCGTGAAAAGCATCACACCAACCCAAGGAATGGTCAATCGGGGAGATATTATCATATCCAAAAACGACCTAGTAACCCCCGAAAAATATAAAGTTTTGGAATCTTTCCGGATAGAACACGAGCAAACTTTGGGATCAACCATTGACCGAGTCCGGATCTCGGTAGCTCAAACCGTGTTGACCTTGATCGCCATCATGAGTTTCTCCATCTTCCTCTATGTCTCCCGGAAACGGCTATTCTACAACAACAGGGATTTCTTTTTCCTGTATAGTATGTTTTTGCTAACCATTGCCCTTGGAAGTATCAGCTACTTCCAACACATCAATATCCTCACGATCCCCGTTTTATTCTTCCCAATCATCGTGAACATTTTATTCGGGACAAGACCGGCTCTTTATCTATTGATCGGTACAAGCTTGCTGGTTTCCTACTACGCTCCCAACAATTATATGTACTTCTTCATGCAAATATCAGCCGGGATCGTAGCCATGTTCAGCCTCTCACACCTGCAACGCCGTTCTCAACTATTTATTGCACTAGGTCTGATATTCTTAACTTATATATTGGTATACGGGGCTTTCACGCTCATACAAGAGGGGACCCTCGCACCCAAACATCTGTTCGCTGTCGTGTTCCTCATCATAAATACCGGCTTGTTAAGCTTAATTTATCCCGCCCTTTACTTGGTAGAACGCCTCTTCGGGTACACGTCTGAAATCAGTTTACTGGAATACTCTAACCCGAATCACCCGGCCTTACGCAACCTGACGAAAAAGGCCCCGGGAACATTCCAACACTCTCTAATGGTTGCCAACCTAGCAGAAGAAGCGATTTATCACATCGGGGGTAGCCCGCTTTTAGCCCGTACCGGGGCATTATACCATGACATCGGGAAAACATACAACCCGATCATGTTCGTGGAGAATCAAACAGGAGGCTTAAACCCGCACGATTCTCTGGATTTTGACGAAAGCGCCCAGATCATTATCAAACACGTGACACAAGGCTTGGAACTTGCCAATAAATACAAATTACCGGAAGTCCTCAAAGACTTTATCCGCACACATCACGGTAAAAGTAAAGTAAAATACTTCTACTACTCATTCAAAAACAAATACCCGGACAAGGAAATAGATGAATCCCTGTTCACTTATCCCGGTCCGGACCCCGTGAGAAAAGAGTGTGCCGTAGTCATGATGGCCGATGGAGTGGAAGCAGCCTCCCGGGCTCTGGAAATAAAGGATGAAGAAAACCTGACCAAACTGGTGAATAACTTGATTGACGGCCTTCTTCAAGATGGACGGTTCTCTAACGCAGACTTGACATTCAAAGACATTTCCACGGTGAAACGAGTATTTACAGAAATGCTTGTAAACGTGTACCATGCCCGTATAGCGTACCCGAAATTACAAACCAAAGCATAACCCTCAAGACCTAAAATATATGACACAAAAACCAATAACCATCAAAGACATTGCAGAGAAATTAAATATATCCGTGTCTACCGTCTCCCGCGCGCTAAAAGACAATCACGAAATCAGCGCGCAAACACGTAAAACCGTGCAGGAACTGGCGAAACAACTCGGTTACAAACCCAATCCCATCGCCGTAGCCCTGAAAACCCATAAAAGTCATTCGATCGGAGTTATTGTTCCCCAGATCGTTAGTACTTTTTTTGCCACAGTAGTGAAAACGATTGAGGAAGTAGCAGACGGTCACGGCTACAACGTTTTAGTCATATCCTCGAATGAAAGTTTCCAAAAAGAACAAAAAAGCGTGGAAGTACTCATGGCCAACCGGGCGGATGGAATTATCCTTGCCTTATCACACGAGACGAAAGACTATGAACACATTAAAATGATACAGGAATCCGGAACACCTATCGTGCTGTTCGACCGTACCACGAATGAACTCAACGTGTCACGGGTCGTGACGGACGGTGTCACGGCTGCATTCCAAGCCGTTCAACACCTCGTTTCCGAAGGTTGCAAAAAAATAGCTTTATTATGCGGTCCCGAAAACGTTGCCATCGGAGGCAATCGCATGGAAGGCTACGAAAAAGCCATGGAGGCCAACCATCTTCCGGCTAAAACAGAACTAATCTGGCACTGTTCCGATTTCACGGTAGAGGCAGGAAAAGAAGCGACACGCCAGTTACTCTCCCGGAAAGAGAGACCAGATGCCATATTCGGCATCACAGACGATTTGGCCATCGGGGCTATTGAGGCGATCAAGGAAAAAGGACTTAACATCCCGGAAGACATTGCCGTTGTCGGTTTCTCCAACACGAAACGCTCACGCTACATGAACCCGACGGTAAGTTCCATCAACCAGTTCCCGGAAAAAATCGGACGGGCTGCGGCCGAACTTCTGTTTGATCAGATTCTGAACAGCAAGCATGCGCAGATTAAAAAAGAAATCATTAACTGCGAACTGATCGTTAGAGAATCTTCGGACAGACTATGTAAAACACGATAAACGCTAACATAATTGCTAAAATCTTAACAATATAAATTAAAACCTTGTTAATTACTCGGTTAAAGATTATTAAACCTAAAAATCAATGGTTTGAATGACTATTTTTGTAGAAATTAATAACAGCAGCCCATGGACGTAGTTGTGGAAAATCTGACGAAATCTTTCGAAAATCAGAAAGCCGTGGATTCAATTTCTTTTAAAGCAAAAAGAGGTGAAATCCTTGGATTCCTAGGGCCTAACGGTGCGGGTAAAACAACCACTATGAAGATCATGGCAGGGCTACTGACACCGGATTTCGGAAATATAACATTCGGGGACTATTCGATTTGGAAACAAGCAGGTAAAATAAAAAACATCATCGGTTACCTCCCGGAACGTAACCCTTTGTATGACGAAATGAACGTGATTGATTTCCTATTTTTTATTTCAAAACTTCACAACATTCCTAAATACAAAATCACGTCACGTGTTTTAGATATGATTCGTTTATGCGGGTTAGACAACGATAAACACAAACAGATCGGAGAATTATCCAAGGGCTTCCGCCAACGGGTAGGAATTGCCCAAGCATTAATTCACGATCCGGAAGTGGTCATTCTCGATGAACCGACAACAGGACTTGACCCCAACCAGATTTTTGGAATCCGTAAAATCATCAAAGAAATCGGGGAAGAAAAAACAGTTATTTTAAGTTCCCACATTCTTTCTGAAATCGAAACAACTTGCGATCAAGTGATGATCATGAGTAACGGGAAAATCGTGGCCAATGGCACGACATCCGAACTTCGTCGCAAATCGGATGCAGAATATTGCCTGAAAATAGGCATCAAGGGTGGGGAAACAACCGACATTCACGAGGCACTGAACGATCTGCCGGGAGTACTCCATATCGAGATTATTCATAAACAGAATTTCGAACTCCAATGTAAACCCGATGTAGAAATCGAAAAGTCAATCTTTAACCTTTGTCAAAAAAACAACTGGTACATCAGCGAGTTAACTCCCGTACAAACCAGATTGGAAGATATATTTCGTAAAGTTACACAAAATGAATAATTCATGGGTGCAGTTAAAGTTATAATAAACAAAGAATTAAAAGTAGCATTCAATTCATTATTGATATACATCGCATACACGGCCTTCCTTTGTGTAACGGGATTCGCTTGCTGGTTCTCCGGGAAAAACATCTTTTCAAGCGGACAAGCTTCTCTAAGCAACCTGTTCAATGTGTTTTACTGGACGCTCTTTTTCCTCATTCCGGCACTCACGATGAAAAGCATTTCAGAAGAACGCAAAGACGGAACCTTCGAACTCTTATTCTCAAAGCCGATTAAAACATGGCAGTTAATCATGGGGAAATTCTTTGCTATACTATTACAAGTAGTTATATGTCTGGCATTGACACTTCCCTACTATATCACGATTGCCTCACTGGGTAACGTTGATCATGCCGTTGGCTTTTGCGGTTACCTAGGGCTTATTCTGGTCAGCGGATGTTACATCAGTATCGGGATGTTCGCCTCGTCCCTCACCCCGAACACGATCGTGGCCTTCTTCATCACGTTTGCTATTGAGATCGGATTCGTACTTTTGTTTGAATTCATTGCGGAACTCTGGGGGGCCGGATTTATAGCAGCATTATTCACGTACCTCTCCATTGGAGAACATTTTGATGCCATCCCCCGCGGAGTGATCGACACGAAAGACTTGATATACTTTATCAGCTTAATTATTATATTTTTAGCATTAGCAAGACATTATATCTGTAAAAATCGGTTTTAATATTTAGTACGAAAGTGATGAAAAAGAAATTGATATATAATCCGACCTACCTGATTTTATCACTGATAGCGGTAAATATTATTTCCTATTTCCTATTTATCAGGATCGACCTCACGAGTAACAAAAAATATTCTTTAAGCCCTGTCAGCAAAACGATGATCAAAAAAATCGACAAGGATATTTCCGTTACCCTATTCATGTCCGAAGGTCTCACGCCCGACAAAATAAAACTCGGACGAGAATTCCGACACTTGCTGAAAGAGTACAAGACAATCAGTAACAAAGCATTCACCATAAACACGATCATACCGAACAACAGTGACAAGGAAGCTCTGGCTGAACAACTAGGGATAGAACCAATGGCCCAGGAAATCGCCGAGAGAGACATGGTGAAAATTCAAAAAGTATACTTTGGAGCCGTCATCCAGATTGGCAACAAAAAAGAGACAATAAACATTCTCCCGACCACGGCGCTAGAATACGAGGTTACCCGCCGTTTAAAAGAAGCTTGCGACACGACGAAACCGACTATCGGTTTCTTACGTGGCCATAACGAAATGTTGAGACAAAAAACTCAATTAATCGAGCATGAGCTATCCCATAGTGCCAAGATTGAATCCATGCGCATAGACCAGTTTACAGATTTGAATGACTACAAAGTAATCTGTATCGTGGGACCGAAAGAGTCATTCAGCAAGGAAGAACTCGTTCGATTGGGGCAATACTTGGAACAAGGGGGAAGACTCTATATTGCTTTGAATCATGCGGTTGGACAAATCAGTTACAGCCAGAATAACGGTTTCATCAACCGGGTCGGCATAGAAGATATGCTGGAAGAATTCGGGCTAAAAATCAACTATGATTTCGTCGTGGATAACTATTGCGGACGCATACTGGTCACTCAGGATCAAGGATTTCTACAACTCCAAAGCGACCGCCATTTCCCGTATATACCTATCATCCAAAACTTCAGTTCTCACGTGATCACAAAAGGACTGAATGCCATGCTATTGCAATTTGCTAGTAGTATCACGAATGTAAAGACGACATCCGCTTACACGTTCACCCCGTTGGCAAAATCATCTTCCATTTCAGGCGTGCAAAAAGTTCCGGTATTCTTCGACATTTATAAAACTTGGACAAGAAAACACGACTTTAATCAACCCAACAATACCGTTGCCGCATTATTAAGCAACGAAGATAACAACAGTGCTATTGTTGTCATTACGGATGCCGATTTCATGGAAGATAAATTCTTTGACCCGTTCTATATCAGTAATATCAATTTTGCCGTAAACTCCATTGAATGGCTGGCTGACGATTCCGGGCTAATTAAATTAAGAAACAAATATATCGAGAATCAGTCACTAAAAGTAGTAAGCGACTCTTATAGAAGATTCTTAAAATATACCAACTTTTTCCTGCCCATCGTGCTGGTATTACTTATCGGACTATACCAATACAGGGAATATAAAAGAAAACGGTTGAGACGCTCTCAACCGGGTCGTATCGATTAGGTGATTACTCACCTAATCGTTTTATTTTTTGATACAAGGCCTCGCTCACCTCGCATAACGGAGATCTTAACTTCTGGCAGGCAATCACGCCTCTGGCATGTAACGCAGCTTTTATTCCCGCGGGATTTCCCTCTTCAAAGAGAGCTTTAAACATCTCACCCAACTGCAAATGAATCTGCCGAGCCTCCCCGTACTCGCCCTCCAATGCCAAATGTAGCATCGTGGAGAATTCACCCGGCATCACGTTTGCAATCACGGAAATAACGCCACTGGCCCCTATAGATACTAACGGTAAGGCAACACCATCATCTCCCGACAGGAAGATAAAATTCTCCGGCATACCGGAAATGATTGCCGTAGCCTGTTCAAAATTCCCGGAAGCCTCTTTAATGGCGATGATATTCTCAAAATCACGAGCCAACTTCAAGGTTATTGCGGCAGTCATATTCACGGACGTACGCCCCGGAACATTATACAAGATCACGGGAAGAGGTGTATGCTCGGCTATCGCCTTAAAATGATTATACAACCCTTGTTGAGAAGGTTTATTATAATACGGGGTAACACTCAAAATGGCATCTCCCAACCGCAGATAAGGCAGCGTGGCAAGATCATGGATCACTTGATTCGTATTATTTCCCCCGATTCCCAAAACAATCGGCAAACGTCCGGCATTCTCTTCGGCAATCACTTGCACGACAAAAGCTCTTTCGTCCGCTGTCATCGTTGCCGCCTCGGACGTCGTTCCCAAAGCTACCAGATAATCCACCCCACCATCAATCACGTAATTCACCAGGTTCCTCAGAGAATGTTCATCCACACGTCCCGTTTCGTCAAATGGAGTCACTAAAGCAACCCCTACTCCCGAAAACTTTTTCATTTCAATACGTATTTATCTTAGTTAATAATTTAAACAATCGCTCCATAAAATCATCTATATCCCGCACCCCGTCAAAATCAATATCATGTCCCGTACCGTAACCAACCTTGCAAGACGCCTTGGCCGACTTCACGATATAATCCCCCCACACATCCGGTTTCAACGACAAATCAATCAACAGTCCCTCCTTCCTGTTCACGACTTCCTGCACCCGTGGATCACGAAATTCTCCCCGGTAAGAAATACCGGAACTATCCAGATAAATAGCATCTTGTATTTGCTCCGTATTCAACTTGGGCTGCCGGATAAAAGCAAGCAAACAAACGTCCATATGTTTAGCCAGAGCCTCCCGCACCTTATTGACAGAAGACACCGGGACATCACCAGCTACCCAAAACACGACACATTTTTTGGCCGTATCTAAATTATAAAACGACAATACCCGTTCATCTTTTACCACTATATTCTTCAAATGGCGCTTTTTAAACCCTTCTGCAATACATTTAAACATACAAAACTATTTATCTGACTCTTACTCCTAACTTTATCATATTCATTTGTACATGAACAGAGTAACACAAATGTAGTAATAAAAACTATATGCACTCCACTTTGTTATTTTTCAAACATAAAAAAAGTATTTGAAAAAATTCCGTTAACTCTTGCAGGAAAAAAGAACATTCTCTATCTTTGCCACGGAAATCAAGAAGGACTCGTAGCTTAATGGATAGAGCACTTGGTTACGGCCCAAGAGGTTGTGGGTTCGACTCCCGCCGAGTTCACTGGGAAAATGAAAACCTTGTAAATCGATTGATTTGCAAGGTTTTTTCTTTTTAATAAAACGAAAAAATAAACCTTGAATTTGCCTATAAGAAATCGAAAAGTTAATCTTCACGAAAATTTCAATAACCTCGAATCGAACACAATTCAATACGCAATTAAAAATCGAAGAAAAATCATGGGGTCAAAAGAATCAACAAGCCAAGGGATGTACCGCCAAAAGCAATGAAATTAACAACGCCTTGACCACGTGAAAAAGTAAAATATGCAATATTATAACGAGATCGCTCGTGAAAAAGGATTCGCTAGCGTGGTTCTTCAACCTAATCAACACGCTCCACGAGAATGCCTCATTGATAATCACAACGAACAAGGCTCCGACAGAGTGGGCAAAAACACTGGACGATGAAGTGCTCGCCTCCGCAATCCTTAACAGACTTTTGTATCGCTGCGAGGTTATAAAACTCTCTGGACAAAGCTATAGTATGAGAAACAGAAAATCCATTTTCAATAAAAAATAAGTAGTGCAAAAAAAAATATAAATCATTTATATTCAACAATATAATTAATAGCATTAACCCTTTGTCTCGACTTCGTTTTGTCGATTTAACTTTACCGGAAAATGTCGATTAAAAATTTGCTTATTACAGGGTGTCCGGAGGGGCCAAGTCTCTCGGCTTATTGGGGTATTTTTAGCGTACGGAGTATTGCGTAAAGAAAATGCCCTAATAAGCCATGGCTTCTCTCTCAAAAGCCTATGGAAAAGCGAGCGGTTGAACACAGATAGCGGTCGATTAACGAGCTTCACTCAATACTGTTAGTCGAGTGAATGAAGTTAGTCGGGTTTCAAAACGGCATTAAGTACCTATACCGATTTTGATTTCGGTAAAGAACCTGTTCTTAACTGATGTTTTGAAATCAATTCCGATTACAAAGAAAGGAATTATAGCTGAAAACAGGCGATTTCGGCGTTTTATGCGTTATTCTGCTGTGGTTTGCTTCAGGGAGAAAAACAAACCTCGCTTAAAACGGTTTATTTGAAATCGGTTTTGGCAAGGTTGGCAGTTTTTTTGAGAGGATTTTGAGGGTTGCGAAACGGTTACGCTTGTTGGGTGCTTTTATTGTTTTTTTTCTTGAAATTTTGCTATCTTATCCCATGCTTTTCTTGTTAAAACAACAAAATCCTCTTTTTCCAAGTCAAAAATTGACACATACTTTTTGCTAATTACATAATGTTGTTTCCATTCTACAAAATCCTTATATAAAAGTAACGTACAAATGTCAGTAGAGTTAATTATATCCGAAAGAATGTGAGAATGGTGTGTTGAAGTTATTGGATTTTCAGGGTCATCAGATTTTCCTTTAAACTGAAGAAGTGTATTGTGTAGTTTTTCTTTTTTTGTCAACTTATGCTTTTTGTTGTAAATTAATAAGTAATCATTCCCAATATTTACTACATTGGGAACTTGTGAGCCTGTCAAAATAAAAACTTGTTTTTTACCATTTCTAATCAATGGAATAAAATTTAGAGACGTGTTTTCGTAAAAGGTGAAAAATCCCTCTTTGTTTTCATAGACTTGCTGAACAGCTTCCTGTCTAATTGCGATCAAATCCATTTCTTGTTGTGTCGCAATTTGATTTATAGTGTCAATTTTTATTGGATTTGTTTGAGGCATACTTTCAAACTCAAATCGAACTAAAATCTGAGACGGATTTCCTTTTTCAAAAAAGATATTGACAATTTGATTTTTTTCATTCATGTAGGATAGGTAGCCACCCGCAATATCTTTTTTATGTGCAAACTTCTCTAAGAATATGTCCGTTCCATACCAAGAAGCTTTCTCTAAACGATATAAAAGTTTACCTTCTTCTAAAACTTTATTTGCATTTTGTCCAAACGAGAGACTTGTTACCGTAAAAACAGTCAAAAGAATCACAAAAACTTTTTTCATTTTTCTATTAATTATCAATTTATTAATGAGTTATTTCCAAAATTAAGTTGAGCAATCCGCAAATTGCACCTAACTCCTAAATATGCGCAATAAATACAACAAAGTTATCAGAAACACGCAATGCGCATTTTGGATATTATTCTGATTTTTACGCTTTTCTATCTACAAAATTACACAAACTTCTTCATACTGCCCTCCGAAGTCGTAAATCCTTAAATGAAAATAGTCATGAATAATACAAATTACCGTCCAAATACAAAAAGAGCGAGTCTTTTGAACTCGCTCTCTCTTCTAAATTCGGCATCGACCTACTCTCCCACCCAAGGGCAGTACCATCGGCGCTAACGGGCTTAACTTCTCTGTTCGGGATGGGAAGAGGTGGATCACCGTCGCTATAGATACCTTTTAATGCAATTGAAAATTGAAAATTGAGAATGGAAAATTATGATTTCCTTACCTCACTGTTTTTCCAACTTTCGTCACTTCTCGTGGCACTCTTGCCAACGTGACAATATCTTTAAAGTTCATCTCTTCATGCTTTCTATCAACCGTCAATCACCTTGATTGACAATCGCTTGGAACGTTAATTAAATCATCTCACCCACCGAACGTCAACTTTCGGGTGATTAGTACCACTCGGCTTTGCCGTCACCGGCTTTACACCTGTGGCCTATCAACGTCGTCGTCTACGACGACCCTGTAAGGAGATCTCATCTCGAGGCAGGCTTCGCGCTTAGATGCTTTCAGCGCTTATCCCGTCCGCGCGTGGCTACCCTGCCGTACGACTGGCGTCATAACAGGTTCACTAGCGGCGCGTCCAACCCGGTCCTCTCGTACTAGAGTCAGGACCTCTCGAATCTCCAGCGCCCACGACAGATAGGGACCGAACTGTCTCACGACGTTCTGAACCCAGCTCGCGTGCCACTTTAATCGGCGAACAGCCGAACCCTTGGGACCTTCTCCAGCCCCAGGATGTGACGAGCCGACATCGAGGTGCCAAACCGCCCCGTCGATATGAGCTCTTGGGGGCGATCAGCCTGTTATCCCCGGAGTACCTTTTATCCTTTGAGCGATGACCCTTCCACGCGGGATCACCGGATCACTATGCCCTGCTTTCGCACCCGATCGACTTGTTAGTCTCCCGGTCAAGCACCCTTGTGCCATTGCACTCTAAGGTTGATTACCAACCAACCCGAGGGTACCTTTGGAAGCCTCCGTTACGCTTTTGGAGGCGACCACCCCAGTCAAACTACCCACCACGCGGTGTCCCCATTACCATGGGTTAGATCCCAGACAAGAGAAGGGTCGTATTTCAACGATGGCTCCTCGATTCCTGGCGAAACCGACTCCTAGCCTCCGACCTATCCTACACGTCCCGTGCCCGGGAACAACGCGAAGCTGCAGTAAAGGTTCACGGGGTCTTTCCGTCCCGTCGCGGGTACCCGGCATCTTCACCGGAACTACAATTTCACCGAGCTCATGGTCGAGACAGTGCCCAGATCGTTACACCATTCGTGCAGGTCGGAACTTACCCGACAAGGAATTTCGCTACCTTAGGACCGTTATAGTTACGGCCGCCGTTTACCGGGGCTTCAATTCAAACCTTCTCGTTTCCGATGAGCTCTCCTCTTAACCTTCCGGCACCGGGCAGGTGTCAGGCCATATACGTCATCTTTCGATTTGGCATAGCCATGTGTTTTTGGTAAACAGTCGCCTGGGCCATTACTCTGCGGCTCTATCACTAGAGCGTCCTTTATCCCTAAGTTACAGGACTATTTTGCCTAGTTCCTTGACCATGAATCACTCGAGCGCCTTGGTATGTTCTACCCGACCACGTGTGTCCGTTTACAGTACGGTTCCTCGTCACTTGAAGTTTAGCGGGTTTTCTAGGGGGTAAATTGCCTGGACGCTATCCACTCGACCGGGGTCTCGTGGTACTATCGGCTCTCGCCTCCGGTGGCGTGCTTGACTACCACCGTCATAGGGTACGGCCTTCAACGCGCTATTCCGTCAGCGCGCGGTCCATTCATCACCCCGTCACCGCGTCACGGTGACGAGAAGCACGGGAATGTTAACCCGTTTCTCGTCGGCGTCCCCGTTCGGGTTAGCCTTAGAGGCCGGCTGACCCCCGGCTGATTGACATTGCCGGGGAATCCTTGGTCTTGCGGCGTGGGGGGTTCTCGCCCCCATTATCGTTACTTATGCCTACATTTGCTTTTCATGCCGCTCCAGTCACTCTCGCGGGTGACCTTCAAAGCTGGCAGGAATGCTCTCCTACCGGTTAGCTCATCACTAACCCCACGGCTTCGGTTGACAGTTTGATGCCCGTGTATTATCCACGCGGGATCGCTCGACTAGTGAGCTGTTACGCACTCTTTAAATGAATGGCTGCTTCCAAGCCAACATCCTAGCTGTCTCAGCGATCCCACCTCGTTTGATCAACTTAACTGTCCATCCGGGACCTTAGCCGGTGGTCCGGGTTCTTTCCCTCTCGTCCGCGGACCTTAGCACCCGCGGGCTCACTCCATGATTTCGTGTTCCAGCATTCGGAGTTTATCCGGATTTGATAGGCGGTGAAGCCCTCGCGTCCAACCAGTAGCTCTACCTCTGGAACAGAACATCACAGGCTGCACCGAAATGCATTTCGGAGAGTACGAGCTATTTCCCAGTTTGATTGGCCTTTCACCCCTACCCGCGAGTCATCCGAAAACTTTTCAACGTTTACCGGTTCGGTCCTCCATCACGTGTTACCGCGACTTCAACCTGCTCGTGGGTAGATCACAAGGTTTCGCGTCTAGCGCCACCAACTCGACGCCCTGTTAAGGCTCGCTTTCACTTCGGCTAACGGGCCTGAAGCCCTTAACCTCGCTGGTGACGACTAACTCGTAGGCTCATTATGCAAAAGGCACGCCGTCACCATATTTCATGGCTCCGACCGCTTGTAGGCGCGCGGGTTCAGGGTCTATTTCACCCCCCTGCTCGGGGTACTTTTCACCTTTCCCTCGCGGTACTGGTTCACTATCGGTCTCTCGGGAGTATTTAGCCTTGCCAGGCGGTCCTGGCGAATTCAGGCAGGATTTCTCGTGTCCCGCCCTACTCGGGATCCCGCTATCTTCGAAAGAGGTGTCGTGCACGGGGCTGTCACCCTCCACGGCTTACCTTTCCAGGTAATTGCACTTCGTCTTCCGTCGAATGTCGCGGTCCCATGACCCCGCTGTCGCCGAAACGGCAACGGTTTGGGCTCTTCCCCGTTCGCTCGCCACTACTGGGGGAATCACATTTTGTTTTCTTCTCCTGCGGGTAATGAGATGTTTCAGTTCCCCGCGTTCGCCTGCATTAATGCATGACCGTCATCTAGACGGCCGGGTTGCCCCATTCGGAAATCCACGGGTCAAGGGTTACTTGCACCTCGCCGTGGCCTATCGCGGCTTATCGCGTCCTTCATCGCCTCCGAGAGCCTAGGCATCCACCGCGCGCCCTTAATTGTTCACGTTCGTTAGCGTCGTGTTCTTAAATAATTTTACCTTGCCATCGTGTCACCACGACAGCGGCTCTGTGTTATTCTACTACATTGTTACTTCGTGGATCAAATGATCCATTAACGTTCCAGCATGTCAAAGAACTTTACAATTTTAAATTTAGCCATTTTAAATTTTAAATTGAAATCTAGAATCTAAAATCTTTAAATCTAAAATTTAACGCCGGGACCAAGGCAACGAGCCTCGTCTCTAAAGATCCCTCGAGGGAATCCCGTTGATAATGAACTGCCGGTAGCGAGCCACATGAGCTCCTGCTCCAGAAAGGAGGTGTTCCAGCCGCACCTTCCGGTACGGCTACCTTGTTACGACTTAGCCCCAGTTACCGGTATTACCCTAGCCCGTTCCTCGCGGTCACGATCTTCAGGTACTCCCGGCTTCCATGGCTTGACGGGCGGTGTGTACAAGGCCCGGGAACGTATTCACCGCGCCATGGCTGATGCGCGATTACTAGCGAATCCAACTTCGTGGAGTCGGGTTGCAGACTCCAGTCCGAACTACGACCGGCTTTAGAGATTCGCTCCGGGTCACCCCGTGGCTGCCCTCTGTACCGGCCATTGTAACACGTGTGTCGCCCCGGGTGTAAGGGCCGTGCTGATTTGACGTCATCCCCGCCTTCCTCGCACCTTACGGTGGCAGTCTCGACAGAGTGCCCGGCTTCAACCGATGGCAACTGGCGATAGGGGTTGCGCTCGTTATGGGACTTAACCCGACACCTCACGGCACGAGCTGACGACAACCATGCAGCACCTTGTATCTAGCCCCGAAGGGAATTCCTGTTTCCAAGAAATGCAAAATACATTTAAACCCGGGTAAGGTTCCTCGCGTATCATCGAATTAAACCACATGTTCCTCCGCTTGTGCGGGCCCCCGTCAATTCCTTTGAGTTTCATCGTTGCCGACGTACTCCCCAGGTGGCTCACTTAATACTTTCGCTTGAACCCTGGCAGTGTATCGCCAAGATCCAGTGAGCATCGTTTACGGCGTGGACTACCAGGGTATCTAATCCTGTTCGCTACCCACGCTCTCGCGCATCAGCGTCAGATCGAGCCTGGGAAGCTGCCTTCGCTATCGGGGTTCCAAGTGATATCTAAGCATTTCACCGCTACTTCACTTGTTCCGCCTCCCTCGTCTCGTCTCGAGGGCGCCAGTTTCAACGGCGTGCTACAGTTTAGCTGCAGTCTTTTACCGCTGACTTGGCGTCCCGCCTACGCGCCCTTTAAACCCAATAAATCCGGATAACGCTCGCATCCCCCGTATTACCGCGGCTGCTGGCACGGAGTTAGCCGATGCTTATTCGTCAAGTACTGGCAAGATCGCACACGTGCAATTTATTCTTCCTTGACAAAAGAGGTTTACAGGCCATGGACCATTCATCCCTCACGCGACTTGGCTGGTTCAGGCTCTCGCCCATTGACCAATATTCCTCACTGCTGCCTCCCGTAGGAGTCTGGACCGTGTCTCAGTTCCAGTGTGGGGGACCTTCCTCTCAGAACCCCTAGACATCGTCGGCTTGGTGGGCCGTTACCCCGCCAACTACCTAATGTCGCGCGTGCCCGTCCCGTACCACCGGAATTTTAAATGAAAGATCATGCGATCCTCCAGTATTATGGGATGTTAGTCCACGTTTCCGCGGGTTATCTCCCGGTACGGGGTTGGTTGCACACGTGTTACTCACCCGTGCGCCGGTCGCCGGCGAAGTATTGCTACTCCCCGCTGCCCCTCGACTTGCATGTGTTAAGCCTGTCGCTAGCGTTCATCCTGAGCCAGGATCAAACTCTTCATGGTAAAAGTTATTTACAGAAATTTTATTCTGGCCGGGTCATGTGTTTCATGAATCTCGACTCTCGTCGATCTCGATTCACGCTCGCTACGTTTTGTTCATTTCAATATCTTAAAGAACTCTTCTTTTCATCTTGTCGCTCCCGTCATCCCCTCATGCCCTCCTCTTGAAAGCGGCTGCAAAGGTAAGGCTTGTTTTTCATTCTCCAAACTTTTCAAGCTTTTTTTTCAAACTTTTTTTCTCGCCCCTCGTTTAACCTCTTTCCCTCGTGCCCTCTCTCTCGAAAGCGGGTGCAAAGATAAGGTAATGATTCCCCCTTTTCCAAATTTTTTCACCATTATTTTTCATCTTTTTTTCAAGCCCCCGACCAATACCGTGACTGGCAAAACGTTAGGAAGAAAAAATTTTACCGGGAAAACGGGAAAGACCACCGGGAAAAGGGAGGGGAAGGCGGCAAGACCGGGAAAAGGGACCACGTTCTCGCCCGGCAAGCACCTTTCATGGACACCCGTGAACGTCTTTGAAACGTCTTTGATTCGAGAGTGACACGCCTTTAACTCCTGTCTTCTACCCGTTCACACCCTGTCATCACCCCTTGCACGGGGTTAAAAGGGGAATGGGCTACCACGAGAACTCGACAACTGCTCTCCAAGAACTCGACAACCACACACGCCAGTGTTCATGCCATGTATATGCTATGTATATGCTATGTTCATGGTATAGCCCAACGACGAACTAGCGCCGAGGAAAACACCGACAGGAGATAGTGAAATTACAAATGCTTTAAAGCCAACTTGATAAGATTCTCAACTGTTTCGACCTTTTCCGAAGCCAAAATCTTGTCCAAAGTCTTCGTCACCTGGGCTCGAGCAAAGCCCAACATCACCAAAGCTGCTTGTGCCTCTTCCCGAACCGCACTCGTAGAAAGACTCAACCCCTCTACAGGAACACCCTCTTTACCTACTTTATCCTTCAATTCTATAATAACACGCTGAGCAGTCTTCACTCCAATTCCCTTCACGCTCTTTATAGCATTTACATTCTCTGTAAGTATCGCTCCAGTTATCTCCTCCACCGACATTGAACTCAACATGACATTCGCAGTGTTAGCGCCAATCCCGGAAACAGAAATCAATGCCCGAAACAAACTTCTCTCCTCCTTAGAAAAAAAACCATACAACAAATGAGCATCTTCCCGCACGATCTGGTGAATATAAAGCATAACCTGATTCTGGGAAGCGATCTTAGAATAAGTATTAACCGAAATATGAATATAATACCCGACCCCGCCACAATCGACAACAGCATTTGCCGGAGTTGCCTCCACTAATTCACCTTTTATATATTCGTACATAAAAATTGAAAATTGAAAATTGAAAATTGAAAATGACAAGGCATTTCAATTTTCAATTCTATGTTTATACTACTAGCGGAAACCGATAAGTTTACGCACTTCTTTCATCGTGGCTACCGCACTAGCCCTTGCTTTCTCGGCCCCGGCCGCAGCAACCTTATCCAGATTATCCGGGTTAGCAGCGTACTCCATGATTCGCTCCCGAATCGGAGAGCAGAAATTAATAATATCTTCCGCCAACTGTTTTTTCAAATCTCCGTAACGAATTTCACAATTATTATACTTCTCGTTGAAATAATCATACGTGTCTTTCGAAGAAACGACATCCATCAAGGTAAATAAATTCTGGATCACCTCCGGTTTCACGCTGTTCGGCTCGGTTGGCCCGCTATCGGTTACGGCTTTCATCACCTTTTTACGTATTGTTGCAGCATCGTCAACCAGATAAATAGCATTTCCCTCTGATTTTCCCATCTTCCCGGAACCATCCAACCCCGGAATCTTGATTCCTTCTCCCGTGTAGGAGAAAGATGCCGGTTCCGGGAACAACTCACTCCCGTATATGGTATTAAATCTCCGGGCAAATTTCCGGGCCATCTCCATGTTTTGCTCCTGATCTTTTCCGACAGGCACTTTATGAGCCCTGTGTATAATAATATCTGCGGCCATCAACGTGGGATAGGTCAACAAACCTGCATTCACGTTATCCGGCTGTTTACGAGCCTTTTCCTTAAAAGTAGTCGTACGCTCCAACTCGCCAAGATAAGCATTCATGTTTAAATACAAATACAACTCGGCAATCTCCTTTATATCACTTTGCACGTAAATTGTCGCCTTCTCTGGATTCAAACCACAAGCGAGGTACTCCGCCAGAATCTTCCGCACGTTCTCCACCACGTTACCCGGGTGCGGATGCGTCGTTAACGAGTGCCAATCGGCAATAAAAAAGAAACATTTATACTCGTCCTGCATTTTTAGAAAATTCTTCACCGCACCAAAATAATTTCCCAGGTGCAAATTACCCGTAGGCCTAATTCCACTTACTACTGTCTCCATTGTCTGAAATTTACGAATTTAAAACATACAAAGATACGGTTTTATTCGTTTTGTACAACTATGTATCAAAATGCCCCGGAAACAATATTCATCATCACACGATATAACCACCTACCCATGAACCAGTAAAATTCATTTTTATTGTACTTGGCGAAAACAACCGTCTCTCGTTTACCTTATCCACATCAACACAATGATTACCAGTACATTACACCTATTTTAAACAAATACACGCTTTTTAAAACGTTTTCAGTAAAGTAAGATATTGATAGACAAGGAGAAAAAAATATTACAAAAATGGATGTTGTTATATTATTTTTCCTACTTTTGAAACGCAAAGTCTAATTAATAATTTTAATTTAAACATGGAAGGTTACGAAAAGAATGACGGTATGGAAATGAATGATCGGGATGAGATCTATTCAAAACCGGTGAGAGCAGGGAAAAGGACTTATTTTTTTGATGTAAAAGCTACTCGTAATAACGATTACTATCTAACGATTACTGAAAGCAAAAAGAAACTCGAAAAAGATGGTTCTCAGAATTACGAAAAGCACAAGATCTTTTTATACAAAGAAGACTTTGATAAATTTGCAGAGGGGCTTGACAACGCTGTCGCTTACATCAAAGCAGCTCTTAACGGAGAAACAATGGCAGTCCAAGAAGAAGTTGAAACAAACAAATTTGACGACATTGATTTTGATGATCTATCCAAATAACCAAAAAAGCTCTTCGCGATGAAGAGCTTTTTTATTATCGTATATATCCGTAAGGAATTTTTGCCAGACCTTCTGCCAGTTGATTGATTCCCTTTTCCAGTTTCCCCTTCAGCAACATTTTCATCATCATGTTCAACTCCGCCTCTGCCGTTATTCGTAACCGGGTATCATAAGGGCCGTTATCCAACAGCTGAATCCATACTTGAAATTCAAAAGGCAAACGTCCATCCCCCTCCAGTTTAATCAATTTCGGTTCTTCTCTCTCCACGATTTTCATTCCCATTTCACCAACACCTTTTACCATAAAAGTGCAGGTATCTTCCGTGGTGCGAACGTCCTCGATCTTGTCTGCCAGTTCCGGCATTTGATTACCGGCCCCCATCTGGCGAGCCGTCTCGATCAATTTCCCGATCTTCGAGAAATCAGAAAGAAACGCGTACACGTCTGCAATCGCACTATTTATTTTCTGAACGTCACTAACAACTCGTGTTGCCATACCTTTTATTTATAAGATTCTGGGCTCAGACGCCACTCCTTCAACTTGGCCACATCGCTCTCCTGCACGTACCCGGTCTTCTGGGCCAGGTCAATCATGGCGTTGTAGTCACTCAACGTATCCAGTACGCAATGAGCATTCGTGAAATTATCTATCGCTTTCTGGAATCCATAGGTGAAAATAGCCACCATTCCCAACACGTCACATCCTGCATTTCTCAACGCCTCCACGGCCTGCAAGCTGGATCCCCCGGTAGAGATCAGATCCTCCACCACGACCACTTTTTGACCTTCTTTATATTCACCTTCAATCAGATTTTCCAACCCGTGATTCTTGGCAGCAGAACGCACGTACACGAACGGCAACCCCAATTCCTGTGCAACCAAAGCACCTTGGGCAATAGCACCGGTAGCCACCCCGGCGATCAATTCCACCTGTGGGTATTTTGTTTTAATCAAATTCACGAACTGGTCCCGAATATACGTACGTACTTCCGGGTAAGACAACGTCTTCCGATTATCGCAATAAATGGGTGATTTCCACCCGGAAGCCCATGTAAAAGGGTGATTCGGTTCTAATTTTATCGCTTTGATCTGTAGCAAATGTGACGCTACTTGTTCTGCAACAGTGTTCATATCTGTCTATTATTTTAATGGTTATTCTTTACTTTCAGGGTGCAAAGGTACAAAGTATTTTTCAAAAGCCATTCGGATAGCATACTGAATCTCGGGATATTCTCCTTCCAGCTTGCCGGATTCAAACAACGTGCTAATTCCCTGCAAACCGGGAACAATCGAATCAATAAAATGAGGTTTTCCCTCGTGCAGACCGCGTAATCCAAACGCACCCATAGCCTGTAACAAACGCACCAGCACGAAATGATAATATATTTCCCGGAACTTTTCCGCGAATCCCGGCTCGCTCTCCGTCAATTCCCGGATATAGAAATCTAATAATTCTTCCTTTTGACTTTCAGGAATTTTCACTATCGCATCATATAATAAGGACGCCACGTCATAGTGCAAAGCCCCTTGCCTTCCTCCCTGGTAATCGATAAAATACACCTCGTTATCAAGGACCATGATATTTCTGGACTGGAAATCCCGGAACATGAAACCATCCGTCCCGGCCATGACCAGCTTCGCTGTCAATCGATCAAAATCATTCTCCAGCCGATCCTCGTCGACCTCCACTCCCGCCAATTTCAAAAAACAATATTTAAAATAGTTCAAATCCCACCGGATACAACGTTCATCAAAAACAGGACGAGGCAGACATCCCGAATAATCCAGTCCCTTTCCTCCCTCCAACTGGAATTTCAACAACTCGGACAAGGCTTTCCGATACAATTCCATGGTATGCTCGCTCAGGAATTCACCCTCTCGCTCCCGCTCCACGACATCCAACAACATATCCGGCCCCAGATCATCCTGTAAATAACAAAACCCGTCCTCCGAAACACAATACACGTGCGGAACATGCAAACGGGATTTTTCAAAATGCCGTGTAAAATCCACGAACAAACGATTTTCCCGCAAATTCTCGTGGTACACACCCACGTATGTCCGGTCTCCCGTGAACACCCGGTAATATCTCCGGGCCGAACCGGACACCGGCAACGGCTCCACTCGCCGTACATCACTACCACTATATTGTTTGAAAAGAGTTTTTATTTTTTCTTCCATAACTCTGATTATTCATTCTCTCTCGTTTCTTTTTCCGACAATCCAACACGTATTTATATCATTCCGAGTAACGTCGATCAGCCATATTAAGCATGTTCGATGTACTAAAAATATATATTAATTTTTATCTCGCAGGCAAAAGTAAAGAAAAAACCTCAATTCACGCCATCATACAATATAAAGGCGAAACTAATGGGGCCGTCTCAAAAAGTCAATTTTAAACAACTACCCCCACTAAGGGGCTGTCCAAAAAGTCATTTTATCATCAAAAAACTCCTCCGTCACTTCGTGCCACCTCCTCTATAAACAGAGGAGGAGCTGGTGACTTCTCCCGAAGACAGGGAGTATTTCAACTCTCCCCCTGTTTATAGAGGGAGTATGGCGAAGCCGGGAGGGAGTTTAAAAAATGACTTTTCGGACAGCCCCAAACCGCTTGGTAATCAGCACTCCCCCTGTGTAAGGGGGAGCTGGAGGGGGTAGTTGACAAATACAAGCAGGACTTTTTAGACAACCCCGTCAAAAAGGATTTATTTAACGACCTTGCAGGAAGAGAATTTCTCGAATTTGCATGTATTTTTCAGATTAACCATCTCTCTATAAGATCGTTATCCTCCGACAAGTGTTTTATTACTCCTATAATACGCTGTTACTCTATTGTTTGGCTAGGTTTTCTCCGTGTCTTCTCCGTGCTTTCTCCGTGTCACTTGCGAGTGATCGCCGGAGGAAACACATTTAAACGCGGCACAAATCAAGACGAAGACATATAGGAACATTGAAGGAACATTGGCATGACCTAGAGGTAATCAAACAACGACAAAAGTTTGTTCAACAAAATTTAAACAGGCTTTAAAGAAAACGATATCCAAAATCGTAATCATTCCAACAGGGATTCTCTTTAACACAAATACCCTTCAAAATCAATCGATTAAGAAGGGTATTTGTGCCCAAGACAAGACTCGAACTTGCACAGCCGAACGGCCACTACCACCTCAAAGTAGCGTGTATACCAATTTCACCACTTGGGCATTTTTTAACGGCGCAAATATATAGTATTTTCTCGTTATCGCAAAACAAATAAGCGGTATTTTAACCCGAATTTCACGAAATAAACAGTAAAAGATACACCCAATTCTTACCGTTTTTTCCAGTAACTAACAGCAAAACAATGCGTTTTATCCAAACTTTCATTTCTCACTTGGTGATATACTTTCACACGATTTTCTTCCTCCTCAACATGACATCCGGCACACACAACACTATCCGGCAACACTTCATGTTCGTAAATAATTTCCAACTCCGTGATCTCGTGGTCCTTCAAGAACTCGTAAGACAAAGAATTAGTAACCCAGCGCACATACGTGGCTTGAGTGACGTGCTTGTTGAAATCGATATTATCGTATGTTGCCGTGAAACGACGGGTGCTTTCGAAGTCTATCGGCATTTTTTTCGTATCCAACTCGAAAGGAATTTCCCGAATACCATCCACGCAGAAAGCGGCGGTCTCCGTCACGCAAGCCGGCAAACGCACGGGACGGCGACGATTTACATCTATCACCATCCACTCTGAAGTAGCCCGCAATAAAACCTCTTCTCCTGCCACCATTCTAAAATCACGAATCGCGAATAAACGATCAATACCCGACGGCCATGTTTCCAACGTCACGTTCTCCCCCTGTTCCGGCATCCGGTTAATCAAAATATGTAATTTGTGCAGCATCCATGTCAATCCTTGCTCGTTCAACGTGGGCACGTCTATTTTCAATGCGTAAGTCTGTACGTTCGCCACGTCATTAAACAGATCGCACAAGGACTTCATGATCAACCGTCCTTCCAAATCCGTATAATGCCCCCGAATATCTATCTCTTCCGAATATTTTACCATCCCGTTCTAATTTTAGATCCTATCGATTGAGTGATTTAATGATTTGCGATTACGTGATTTCCACCCACAACCTCACCCCTCCTTTTTAATCTCCTAATCATTGAATCGTCAATCACAGAATTTTTAATATCACTTTTATATCACGTTTACTTCCGGTTCCAACCATACTCCAAACTGAAGGAACACGGATTTCTTTATCTCGTTAGCCAAATGTGCAATTTCTATGCCAGTTGCCCCGCCCGTGTTCACTAACACCAGCGCTTGTTTGTCGTGTACCCCAGCATGGCCGACAACTTTTCCCTTCCATCCGGCAGTTTCGATTAACCACCCGGCAGCCAATTTCACATGCCCTTCATCCACGGTATAAATCGGCAGCGCAGGATACTTTTCCAGCAAGGCATCCGCAACGGCACGTTCAACCATCGGGTTTTTAAAAAAACTCCCGGCATTAGGTAATACCTTCACGTCCGGCAATTTAGCCTCCCGTATACGAATAATGGCCTGCCGTATCGTTTTTAATGAAAGTTCACCCAAACGGTTTACTTCATCTTTCACGCTCCCATAATGTAATCTGAATTCGGGATGTTTTGCCAAACGGAAAGTGACATACGTTACTAGAAAACGGTTCTTCCACTCATGTTTAAAAATAGAGTCCCGGTAACTGAAACGACATGTTTCGGCATCAATCGTCACCCTTTCACCCTTCACGATATCCACGGCTTCCACCCGGTCAATACATTCCCCGACTTCCATCCCGTAAGCCCCGATATTCTGCACCGGGGTTGCTCCCACATGGCCGGGAACCAGTGAAAGATTCTCCACCCCTCCGTACCCGTGTTCAACGGCCCACGCCACGAAATCATCCCACACGACACCACTTCCTACCCGGACAAACACGTACTTATCATCTTCCCTCACGATCTCGCACCCTTGCATCACGGGATAAAAGACAACCCCGTCAAAGTTCTCCGTGAACAAGAAGTTACTTCCCCCTCCCAAAAGTAGAATTTCCTCCGGATCTAACTCGTATGATCCCACGAATTCCAATAATTCGCTCTCTTGATCACACTTCACAAAATATTTACAAGTCACGTCTATGCCAAACGTGTTATATTCTTTTAAACTAAAATTTTCGTTAATCTCAATCATTCTATTTCTGTCTATTAATCAACTCCACGATCTCTTTTCTCTCGCAAAGGTAAAATATATCAGGAAATAAATCACTAAATTTGCCCCATTAATCCAAAGTGTCTATGATCTCATTACCGCCAGCATTTACAGAAAGGATGCAGCAGCTCCTTGGGAACGAATCGGAAACCTTTTTCCAAGCGTTAGTTTCGGAGTCCCCCACTTCCATCCGGTTAAACCCGGAGAAAACGGCAAACACCGATCTCCCCTTCTCGGAATTACTTTCCCGACAAGTACCATGGTGCAGTAATGGATACTACTTGAAGGAGCGTCCCTCGTTCACCTCCGACCCGTTACTACACGGGGGAGCTTATTACGTGCAAGAGGCCTCCTCCATGTTTCTGCAAGTCGTTCTTCAGCAGATAACCGGGGATACCCCTCTCCGGGTTCTTGACCTATGCGCAGCTCCGGGTGGCAAATCCACGTTACTGGCAAACAATCTGCCCAAAGATTCATTGCTGGTTTCCAACGAAGTAATTAAATCAAGAGCCTCCATTCTCAAAGAAAATATTATTAAATGGGGACATGATCATATTGTTGTCACCAATAGCGACCCCAATCGTTTCACGGGAATGAAGGGGGCGTTCGACATGATTCTCGTGGATGCACCCTGTTCCGGGGAAGGTATGTTCCGAAAAGACGAGAAAGCCATCACGGAATGGAGCGAGAATAATCTGCGTCTTTGCGAAGAGCGTCAAAAAAGAATACTTTCTGACGTGTGGGATGCTCTCGCCCCCGGGGGCTATCTCGTGTATAGCACGTGTACCTACAACCCCGGAGAAAATGAAGATATATTAAACTGGATTTTAACCACGTTCGATGCGTCATCCGTTGAAATCCGGCATAATTTTACAGCCATCACCCCGTCCCCCTCTCCTCTCCACGGGTATCATTTCTACCCGCACAAAACTAGCGGAGAAGGTTTATTCATGGGAGTCATTCAAAAAAATGACGGGACACCCTTTACCATAAAAAAAGAAAAGCGAGCTACCCCGTCCCCCGCGGTCAAACTCCCGGCAGACATTCTCCCCCTCCTGCCGGACATGACAAAATACACGCCTTACATCGCGGGAGAAACATTAGGCATCCTCCCCAAACAACACGCCGAATTTATCCAATACCTTTCCTCCAAAGCCGGGGTCATTTATAAAGGATGTGAAATCGGAGAATGTATTAAAGGGAAGACGAAACCCGCCCACTCTCTGGCCCTGTACCACAAACTGCAACAAAAGCACGTTACCCATCAAGAAGTAGACCTCACCACGGCCCTCCAATTCCTACGCAAAGAAGACATCCGTTTCGAGGCCCCTCAAGGGGAATGGATTCTCATCACCTACAAAGGCATCGGGCTAGGCTGGGTAAAAGAAGTCGGCAACCGGGTAAATAACTACTACCCCAAAGAATGGAGAATTAAAAATTTGATTAAGTGATTTAATGATTTCCGATTAAGAGATTCGATTCATCGGTGACTCTATCATCTTTGATTTAGTGATCCCTTTTTTAATCACTAAATCATCAAATCAATCTGCAATCACCGAATCATCCTTTTATTTACTCTTCCTCCACCGAACAATAGCGCTTGATGATACTGTAAGAATCCGTTAATCCAAGCTCCCCGGCCTTACTCAAATCCACGTTAGCAGCACTCCGATTTCCTTGGTATATATAGAGTAAGCCTCGGTTAAAATAAGCCTCGGCTATATCCTTATCCACTTCCAGCACTTTCGTGTACATATCAATTGCTTTCTGAATCTCACCGCTCTTGGCGTACACGTTAGCAATATTAAACATGGCAAAAACGAACTCCGGATCAATCTCCAAACATTTGTTATTCCCCTCCAGCACTAAAGAATAATCCACGTTTCGCTCCACTTTTTTCTCCTCACCCACGACACGGGAAGTCTTCTCTTCTATCGACTCAATGTAATCGTACATCCGGGAACGGGCGCTTGCCAAGTTCATCAAAGCGAACAGATGATTCGGGTCACGCTCCAACACTGCGCGGAAATCCTCGATCGCTTTCGTGTAATCTCCCCGGTTCAGATACAACGAACCGCGCAGCAACAAAGCATCCGTGACATTCTTGTTTTTCCGAATATCCGAAGACAAGCTCTCGATATAATTATCCTCGAATTCCCTCGGGTAATTAAATTTCTTATTTGAAACTGTCAAGGCCGGGTTATAATTATGCTCCTGATTAAACTTCATGATCCGCTTGTCGAAATATTGCACTTTCCCTTTCCGTAAGGTATCCAACGACAGGTATTGTACGATAAACATATCCTGCAATTCGATAATCACGTTCCGGTCTTGCAAACGTCCGTTAATCACGTCTTTCATCCGGTCATCCCGGGAGTTTATATCTATCAATCGCTTGAAATTCTCCGTAGTATCCACCAAAGCATTCTGATCCCCATCCTTCATTCGCCGGTATCGGTCCATGATCTCCTCAGCCTTGTAACGGTCCTTTTCGGCCGCATCGTAATCCCGCATATCCATACTCGTCGCGGCCCTTGCCAGATACGCCTTCACGAAATCCGGGTATATTGATATACTTTGAGAAAAGTCGTTATAAGCCCCCTCGTAATCCTTGATCTCCATCTTTAACAACCCGCGGTTGAAATAAATCAGTATGTTATCCGGGTTCATTTCCAACACTTGGTCAAAATCTTGAATGGCATTATTCACGTCCCCGATTTCCGACCTCAACAAAGCCCGGTTATAATAAGCATACGCGTAAGTGCTATCCACCTTCAAGACTGCCGTGTAATCCTCCAATGCCTCGGGATATTTCTTCATCTCGTACCACGTAATCGCCCGGCTCATAAGAATCCGCTTGTTTTCCGGGTTAATCTTCAAAGCCTTGTTGTAATCCTCTATCGCATCGTGATACTCTTTTGCTTGAAACCTTAAATATCCCCTCAAACCATAAGCATCATCCGAGAACATATTCAATTTGATGGCCATGTTACAATCCGCAATGGCTCCTTCTTGATCTCCCAGTTTCTCCCGCATGATTGCCCGGTTCAAATATGCCGGTAATAAATTTTTATCGATAATCAACGCCTTCGAATAATCCTTCTCCGCCGCCTTGTAATCTCCCATATCAGCCTCGGTAATTGCCCGGTTCGCGTACACGTAAGCCTCTCCCGGATTGATCGCAATCGCCGTGTTATAATCATGCATGGCCTCCTCGTACTGCTTCATATTATGATAGGCAATCCCCCGGTACATATAAGCATGGAAATAGTTCGGGTTCAGCTCAATCGCCTGCGTGTAATCCCGGATAGCTCCCTCGAAATCATCCAAGTTCAACTTTGCCAGTCCCCGGAAAAAATAAGGTTCGGATAAAAAGGGCTTTATCCGTATGATATTATTGAAATTCTCGATCGCGCTCACGTAGTCGTCAAACATGATCGCACTCTTCCCCACTCGCAACATATTTGCCGTATTCCATTGTGCCGACACCCCCAATGTCGCCAAACAGAAGAATATAATAACGCCAAATTTCTTCATTCGATAAACATATATTTTCGGGGATAAAGATAATAAAAAAGTTCGCATCTTCATCATATCCCCCTTTTACCCTCCCAAAAATCTCTCTCCCGCATGATATTATCAACTCCATCACTCTTTTTCCTTCATACCAAAGCTTACCTACTTGTTCTATGTCCCCGTTACCTCCTCATTAATTGTCCGTTCCTATAAAGCCCTACTTCAACGATAGAATAACGAGCACATAACGGAAATATGCAAGAGAATATATTGATTTAATGAAAATTACACGAATATAAACTAATATACCTAATAACAATCACGAACACCAATATTCATCTTATAATCATAAAAAAAGGCTACCAAAACTGATAGCCTTATAAATATTCAGAATAACTAAATTAATAGTCGTTTCTACGAGTTTCTTTTACATCCGGGATAAATCTCCAAGTATCCGGGTTTAAACTGGTATAAACATCTGCACTACCACCACCAGTAGTATAATATCCATAACCTTTGTAAGTAAATCCTACACCCATAACCAAAGCAGTTGCCATGCTAGACAAATCTTCCATCTGATGCCATTGATCTTTTTTGTGGTTATACTTCCAAACCGTTCTAGAATTTCTTCCCTGACCCGTTGCGATATAACCGTATGGCTCACCGTCATTTCCCGCATTTGAAACAAAAGAAACAGCGTACACACGCGGAATCCGGTCATAATCCTTATCCTGTTTTACACCCGGTTTATCAGTTAAGGAATTATCCATCTTTGTCCATACTCCCGTAGCAAAGTCAAACTTTATAACATCCGTAGCATAATTAGAAGTAGCACCAACGCTCTTGGCTCCCAAACATACATATGCAGCATTATTTACAACAAAAGCAGTTCCGCCATAACGAGATTCTCCCGGGAAAGGAATCTCTTCCCATGTTCCGGATTCACCTGCATTCGGATCAAAGCGATAAAAATCTTTAAATACCCGATTATCCTCACCGTAACCAGTTCCCACGTAACCGTATTTCCCGTCAGAGAAGGCTATAGCATCCCGACGACCTTCAACCTCTGTTGTACCATTGCCATTATTAACAACGATTTTAGAAGACCAAGTTTTATCCCACGCCTTCGTCTTTACGTTGAACCGATAGAAATCATTAAAATATTTACGATCACGGATATTCTCTTTGTCACCAGTATTGCCAAATGAAAAAGCAGGCACATAACCCGTTCCTACATAAGCCCATTCTCCAATCACGAAAGCCACGGCAGAATGACGACCATTACCAAGGTTTTCTCCTTTTCCTGTATTCATTGGTGCCGGAAATTCAGAATTATCTCCTGTTACCTTTTTCCAATTTAATCTACCCTCATCCTCGTCATTAAAATAATACGTATCTGTAAATTCTGCACCTTTAGCACCTAATCCTAAACTAACAAAAACAGTTCCGGTTGCTGGATCCGTAAAACATACGGCTGCCTCTCGGGGTGCGCCACCAAACTCTACCGATTTTTCCCAATCCCCCAGATGATCGTCGTCATCACAAGAAGCAAAGATTAAGCCTAATACTGCCAGAACCAAAAAATTTAATGTTCTCATACTTATCTATTTACCTAGTTATTTAAATTATTTATTTCGTTCTAATTCTCTTCATGCTACAAAAACAGTAGGCAAAACTACACATTTTAAAAACAAATCCAATAAAAAAAAGACGAAATATCTATTGTTTTTCTTTTTTACAATTTATTCAGATAAAATGACCGCAGGTTCTTCCGTATTTTAGAAAATAGTTATACCTTCGCATCTTGATTAAATCAAAACAGATTATAACATGAGAATAGTTTTTCTGGCAGGTCTTTTATTCGCTCTATATTCATGCAACAATGACCTAAACACGATTGGAGATACGATGGTTCCCGCCGAGGGTTACGTGAATATAGAAACTTTTGACATTGAGACATCCACCGTTCGTTTGAATCCATTTCCTACAAGTCTTAATATATTAACTAAAATGTTGGAAAGTAATCAGCTCACTTTAGGGAAAATGACTGATAAAACCACGGGAGTTACAACTGCCACTCCCTATTTCCAGCTTATCGGAAGTGGGAATTCCGGGATTCCGAATTATGATGACAATTACGTTTACGATTCTTTGACCCTTGCCTTTCCATTTAAATATGACGAAACAAAGATTTTGGCAGGAGATACAGCAACTTTACAGACCTACCGAGTCTATCGGCTGAAAAATTTTCCGCCTACGGATTTCGACGATCCCTGTATTTACAGTAATGAAACCCTGCCTCTATATGATCCGGAGACCCCGTTAGCCACGTTGAGCGTCAGGTTGGAAAAACAATTTTTCACACAAAGAGATAAAGAAGCGTATTTCAAGCTAGATGATGCCCTAGGAAGGGAACTTTTCAGCCTCATCCGAAGACAAGATTCAATTCTAGATCAGAGTAATGCATTGGATTTCATGCGTTATTTTGCCGGTTTAACGATCGTTCCGGACAAGGATAATATGGCTTTATTACCAATTGACGGTTCACGCTTGTCTTTAACATGTCATTATCATCTGGATGTAAAGACCGGAACATACTCGTTTCAGCCTTTGGCCGCTTACTCTAGCGGAGGATATTACGCATTCACGAACATCGAACATACACCATCCGATCGGTTTAGTAACGTTTCTTGGTACAATCCTTTACCATATACCCAAGAAAACAAAGCTGTCATTCAAGGTCAGAACGGGTACATGTTAAAGATGAAATTACCCTTCAAATCGGATGTGAATCCCTACCGGACAATCTTAAAGGTAGAAATTGTTTTGGAACCCAAAATTGACAACTTTGAAGACATCCCGGAGCCTACAACAATTCAGGTATTCACTTTAGACAAATATTCCAGAATCTCCGGAAAATTAACCGATTTATCCGGTAATTCGGTATTCGGGTATCTCGAAACAAACCCAAACTACAAAGAGGACCGAAAATATAGAATAGACATCACGGATTATTATAACAGTATGGTAAGTAACGGGACCGGAGGTATAGATCCGGAACTTAATTTACTAATCGGTTTAGCAGGTAGCCCAGTACAAGTCGGTGTCGATGAAATCAATACATTCGTGGGAGCAAACAACCTCACGTTCCAAAGGCTTATCGTTGACAAGACCCCGGTATTACGAATTTATTATGCGAACTATTAGTAAAAAAATTATTGCCGTTTATAACAATGAGTATGAAAAAAATATTTACAAGCATTGCAATATTACTTTTTACCCTCGGAGCATGGGGACAAAACAATATGGGTACCCCTTATTCCAAATTCGGAGTTGGATTATTACCTGATAACTACGGAGCCTATACTGGAATGGGGGGAGTTTCTGCTGCCATGAGGGATAATTATAATATCAACTTCTTAAACCCGGCATCTTACACGGCATTAGATTCAATGAGGTTCTACTTCCAAATGGGTGTCACAGGAGAGTACGTCGATGTTTCTACTTATAAAGATCATTCAAACTATAAAGTGGCTCAAAATGCCTCGCTAAACATGGCATTCCGGGTATACAAAAAAACATTCGTTTCGCTAGGTTTAATACAGAGATCAGACCGGGGATTCGATTTGATCTATTCCTATCCTTTAATAGAGGATCCTACCATGTTTTATGTACAGCAATTAGAGGGATTGGGTGGATTGAACGAGGCTTATTTAGGAGTGGCTTATCAATTGGGACGATTATCCGTGGGGGTAAATGCCTCTTATGTATTCGGTAAAGTTGAAGACCGTCTAACTCTTGTGATGCAACCTGCCACAAGTGGATACTATCTTAAATCACAAACCTTAACTCGCATCAATAGTAGTTTGTTTACATTAGGCTTTCAAATCCCCTTACCATTAACCAAAAAATCAGAACTAACGCTTGGAGGTAGTTTTAATTTTGGAACATCATTGCATGGAAATAGAACTTTTGTTGCCAATAAAATTAGTAATACAAGCGGTGCCATCATAAATGTTAACGACGAAAGCTGGGACAATGGAGAGGTATTTTTTCCTTTCAGAATGATTGTTGGAGCTTCCTATCAATACAATAAAAAATGGGTATTTGCAGGAGATTACACATTCCAAAGAATGTCAGCTTACGAAGAATTCGGAACGAATCAAGAATTCCAAGATTACCATAAAGCAGCCATTGGAGGATCATTACAACCCAACGAGACCGGACGTTATTGGTGGCAAAGAAATAAATACACGGCCGGAGCCTATTTCACTCGCTCGCAACTCAGATTCAATTATACCGACATAAACACTTATGGCGTAACCGTCGGAACTCAAATGCCTCTTCGCTTGGCTCGCCAAGAGTTGATGTTGGGAGTTGCCGTTGATTTAGGAATGCGCGGAACTCACCGAAATAACCAAATTTTGGAGAAATACGCAAAATTAAGAATAAACATTGCCTTTAAAGAAATCTGGTTCATGAAAGCTAAGATTCATTAAAGACACAATATTTCATATTTAGAAAACTAAAACACATGAGAAAACTTTTATTATCAATCGTTGCAGCAAGTATGACCCTTGCAGCATGTAATGCCCAAAGTGGTTACAAAGTTACCGGAACGGTAGAAGGAATGCCGGACGGTAAGGCTATTATCGCAACTGTTAATGGCAGTAGCCTTGACACTTTAGCAAAAGCTGACGTGAAGAACGGTTCATTTGAATTTACCGGAAACGTAAGTGAACCTACCGGTGCTTATATCATGGTTATCGGTCAAAGAGGAGCTATTCCATTCATGTTAGAAAATGCAAATATTACAGTCAATGCTGGACAGGCAGGATTAACTGTTACTGGTAGCGAAGGTCAAAAAATATATGACCAATTCATGGCTATCAACACGACAACTCAACAAGAGGCCATGAAATTGCAACAAGAATATCAAGCAGCTAATGGAGATCAGGCTAAAATGCAGGCTGTACAAGAAGCATACGCAAAATTAATGACGGATGCTCAAGCTAAAGAAACTGAATTAATCAAAGCTAATCCGGATTCTTATGTTTCAACTTTCGTTATCGTATCCAGCATGGGACAAATGGAATACGAGCAGTTGAAAGAAAGATATAACTTACTGGGTGAAAAAGCAAAAGCTAGCGCACAAGGTAAAGCTATTGCTGCTCAAATCGCTAAATTAGAAAGCACAGCTATTGGCCAAATCGCTCCGAACTTCACGATTACTACCCCAGAAGGAGAATCAATCTCTTTGTATGACATCAAGGGTAAAGTGAAATTAATCGATTTCTGGGCTTCATGGTGTGGTCCTTGCCGCGGTGAAAATCCTCATGTAGTTGAAATCTACAAAGAATACCACCCGAAAGGATTGGAAATCTTCGGTGTATCTTTGGATAACAACAAAGAGGCTTGGGTAAAAGCTATCGCTGATGACGGTTTGGTATGGAAACACGGTTCTGATTTGAAAGGCTGGCAATCAGCTCCTGCACAATTATACAGTGTAAGCGGAATTCCTCACACAGTATTATTGGACGAAAATAATAAAATCATCGCCAAGAACTTGAGAGGTGACGAATTAAAACAAAAGATTGCTGAATTATTGAAATAATTTCCAATCCACCTATAAAAGTGCGGCAATCAATTCATGTTTGCCGCACTTTTATTTAACCAACCTCTAACGCTAAAACTTGTATACCATGCACAAGCTCCTTCCCGTAATCGGACTATTTTGTATGCTCCTTTCCTCTCTCCACGGTCAGGCTCAGTCCTCGTGGGCCGATTCGACGCTAAATACCATGAGCCTGGATGAAAAGATCGGACAACTGATCATGGTTGCAGCCTATAGCAACAAAGACAGCGTGTACGAGAACCACCTAGGAGCAACCATTGAAAAGCATCATATCGGAGGTATCATCTTCTTTCAAGGTAGCCCACTAAGCCAAGCTTTGATGACAAACACCTACCAACAGAGCGCTAAAATTCCCCTCATGATCGGTATGGACGCAGAAAACGGGGTCGGTTGGCGGATCAAACCCGCCATGGAATTTCCCAACCAAACCTTGTTGGGAGCCATTCAAGACACGAATTTGATTTACCGTCTGGGAGCAGCCATCGGACAGCAATGCCGGACAATGGGTATCCACGTGAACTTTGCCCCCGTGGCCGATATAAACGTTAACCCTAAAAACCCGGTTATAGGCATCCGGTCATTCGGGGAAAAGAAAGAAGAGGTTGGCAACCGGACCTTACAATATATGCGAGGTCTACAATCCCAGCACGTGATGGCCGTGGCCAAACACTTCCCGGGACACGGGGACACAGACGTCGATTCCCACTTGGCACTACCCTTGATTCGCCACTCCGCGGCACGTATTGACACGGTTGAATTGTACCCCTTCCGCCAACTTTTCGAGGCTGGGATACCGGGAGTCATGATTGCCCACCTAAACGTACCTTCCTACGATACGGCCAATATCCCGGCTTCTCTATCCAAACAGATCATCACGAATCTACTACGCGAGAAATTACACTTCAATGGTCTTTGTTTCACGGACGCCATGAACATGAAAGGTGTCACCAAAGGAAGAACTCCCGGAGAGGCTGATGTAGAGGCTTTAGCAGCAGGAAACGATATTTTGTTATTCCCGGAAAACGTGGAAGCTTCCGTGAGGAAAATCAAAGCAGCCATCCGAAAAGGCGTTCTCTCGGAAGAAATGATCAACGAAAAATGCCGGAAAGTCCTTAAAGCAAAAGCAGAATTCGTACTCCCGTATGCTACACCCGTGGACACCGCCCGACTGACCGAACGATTGAGTTCCCCATCAGCCAAAGCGTTATTACAAGAAACATACGCCAAAGCGATCACGCTCGTGAAAAATGACGCCCTCCTGCTCCCGTTGACACATTTAGACACGCTACGTGTTGCCTCATTGAATTTTGGTGACCGGAAAGCCCCCGTTTTCGAGAGTACACTAGAGAAATACGCTCCTTGTACTCACTTTTCTCTATCTCCCGGCGCCTCAAAAGAAAAAGTGGAGAAACTGATTAAAAATCTATCGGAATACAATTGTGTTATCCTGTATAACAGTGCCGCCCGTAACACGGCATCCCGGCAATTCGGGGCAACCATGGAACTTGTCAATATTATCAAGCAACTGAAAGGAAAACACATCGTGTTCTGCCATCCGGCCACACCTTACGGAATAGACCTGTACAGCTACCTTCCCATGGATGCCATTATCGTGAGTTATTCACATGACACTCCCGCACAACAGTTTGCCGCCCAAGCCATCTTCGGGGGAATCAACGTGAACGGGAAATTACCCGTAAGTATCAACCACTATTATCCCGCCGGTACCGGGTTATCCACCCCGAAACTGCGGTTAGGATATTACCAGCCAGAAAGTTGCGGCATGAATTCACAGACCCTACTTAAAATTGACAGTATATGCCAAGCCGCCATAAAAGTAAAAGCAACTCCCGGCTGTCAGGTTCTCGTAGCAAAAGACGGTTATATTATCTATAACAAAGCCTTTGGTTTCAACACTTATGATAGAAAAAAGAAAAACACGACCGACAACATATACGACATCGCTTCCATCACGAAAATAGCGGCTACTCTTCCGGCTGTCATGATGCTTTATGACCAGCAATATATAACACTCGACTCCCCGATTGTCCGGTACTCATACTCTCTTCGGGAAACTGACAAGCAAGATATTACCGTCAAGGAATTGTTGTTACATTCAGCCGGATTAAGAGCATCTTTTTCTTTCTTCCAGCACGCCATTGACTGGGATAAAATGCAAGGTCGGTTGTTCACGACAAAATACACGAAAACCAATACCCGTAAACTCCGGGATCGACTTTACCTGAATCCCAAATTCACGTACCGGGACAGCACGTTTAATTTCACGGGGGGCGAAGGCTATTTGGTCGTTTCCCCGCATTTCTATATTCACAAGCATTTCCAAGACTCCATTCACGACTTGATTTTAAACTCCAAACTGCTACCCCAGAAAAAATACACGTACAGCGACCTTGGATTCGTACTATTAAAAGACATCGTGGAAGAACAGTCCGCCACACCTTTTGATGTTTATTGCCGGAAACATTTCTTTAAAAGACTGGGAGCCTATAACACGGACTTCAACGCCCATTTTAATCTCGACATGAAAAAAGTGGTTCCCGCCAATAAAGATGATATTTTCAGAAAATCCCAATTACACGGGTACGTGCATGACCCAATAGCAGCACTCATGGGCGGAGTGTCCGGTAATGCCGGTTTGTTTTCCACAGCGGAAGACCTAGCCAAAATCATGAGCGTCTACCTAAATCGCGGGACATACGGGGGTGAACGTCTCATCGATTCTACGACAATCGACCTTTTCACTCAAACACAATTACCTCTCGACCAAAACAGACGGGGTCTCGGATTCGACAAACCGGAAACCTTGCCCAATAAATCAGGCCCGACCTGCAAGGAAGCCCCTTGTACCAGCTACGGACACACGGGATTCACGGGAACCATTGCGTGGAACGATCCGGACAACCAATTAATCTATATTTTTCTATCCAACCGGATTTACCCCAACGAATTCAACGACAAACTTATCAAGGATAATATCCGTACAAAAATTCAAGAGGTCATTTATAAAGCAATCTTGAAATAGAGTTTATAAAGTAATATTTCAAGTATTCGCATAACCAAAAGACTCCTTGGCACATTTATTGTAAATCATCGTGTACAAGGGGTAAAACGCTGTAAATACTTTATGAACCTTATAAACTTTATAAACCTTAATAACTCATTTCATTACGGAAAAAATTCTGTATATTTAGAATGATTTTAAAATAGATAAACCCGTTTAAAATGACGGAAAAATAGATACTTTTGTGCCGGATAAAGAATTTAAATAGTTATCAATAAATAGACCTAATTATGAGTAATTTCTTAACATCGTCGATCGGGAAAAAGGTCATACTGAGTTTATCAGGCCTTTTTCTTATTGCGTTTTTGTGCGTCCACTTAGCACTAAATCTACTTTTGATTGTAGATAATAGTGGAGAGTTATTTAACATCGGGGCCCATTTCATGGCTACGAATCCTATCATTAAAATCGTAGAACCGATTCTTGCCATAGGATTTATTATCCATATCATCTTGGCTTCTATCCTGACTCTTCAAAACAGGGGCGCACGTCCTATCAAGTACGATCTTCGCAGACAATCAGGAAATTGTACATGGTCATCCAGAAACATGTACATCTTGGGTGGTTTGGTTTTGATCTTCTTGTTTGTTCACCTTTGGAACTTTTGGTGGAAAATCAAGTTTGCCGGAGATCCTCTCTTAACCGAGATCAACGTGGACGGTACTACCATGGAAAACACCTATGCTTTGGTTTCCGGACTATTTAAATCAAGTATCATCTACTGTTTCCTTTACATTTTGGGAGGTATTTTCTTAGGATTACACTTGACCCACGGTTTCTGGTCAGCTTTCCAATCTATCGGTTTCTGTAACCAAATTTGGAGAAAAAGACTGGAATGTTTGGCTAAAATCTTCGCTTTCATCATTGCTGCAGGCTTTAGCATCATTCCGCTTTATTTCATGCTTGGACTGGCAAACTAACCATTTTAAATTATAGATTGTAGATTTTAAATTGCATGAATCAACGATCTAAATTTAAAATTTAAAACTTAAAATTTAAAATTACTAAGGTTATGACAGAATTAAACGCTAAAATACCAGCAGGCCCGCTAGCCCAGAAATGGTCGAATCACAAAGCCCATATCAATGTTGTGAGTCCTGCTAATAAAAGAAAACTTGATGTTATCATCGTAGGTACCGGACTTGCCGGTGGATCGGCTGCTGCTAGTCTTGCTGAACTAGGATACAATGTAACCACATTCTGCTATCAAGACTCTCCCCGTCGCGCTCACTCTATCGCTGCACAAGGAGGTATCAATGCTGCTAAGAACTACACGAACGATAATGACTCTGTATACAGGCTATTTTATGAAACTATTAAAGGTGGTGACTACCGTGCTCGTGAGGCTAACGTGTATCGTTTGGCAGAGGTAAGTAACGCCATCATCGACCAGTGTGTCGCTCAAGGTGTACCGTTTGCTCGTGATTACGGCGGTCTTTTGGACAACCGTTCTTTCGGTGGAGCATTGGTAAGCCGTACGTTCTATGCTCGCGGTCAGACCGGACAACAGTTGTTGTTAGGATGCTACGGAGCTATGAACCGTCAAATTGAAAAAGGTAAAATCAAATCATACACCCGCCACGAAGTATTAGACATCGTTATCGTGGACGGAAAAGCAAGAGGTGTTATTGCCCGTAACCTAGTTACCGGAAAGATCGAACGTTTCGGGGCTCATGCCGTGGTACTGGCCACCGGAGGGTACGGTAACGTGTTCTTCTTGTCAACCAACGCCATGGGATGTAACGGTAGTGCCGCTTGGCAAGCTTACAAACGCGGTGCCATGTTCGGAAATCCTTGTTTCGTACAGATCCACCCGACTTGTATCCCGGTACACGGAGACCAACAAAGTAAATTGACTTTGATGTCCGAGTCATTACGTAATGACGGACGTGTTTGGGTTCCGAAAAAATTGGAAGATGCCAAGAAATTACAGGCAGGTACGTTACACCCGAACGATATTCCGGACGAAGACCGTGACTTCTACTTGGAGCGTCGTTACCCGGCATTCGGAAACTTGGTTCCGCGTGACGTGGCATCCCGCGCTGCTAAAGAAAGATGCGACGCCGGATTCGGAGTAAACAACACCGGTAAAGCCGTATTCTTGGATTTCAAATACGCTATCGACCGTTTGGGAAGACACGTGATTGAAGAACGTTACGGAAACTTGTTCCAGATGTACGAAAAGATCACGGCTGTTGACCCGTACAACAACCCGATGATGATTTACCCCGCAATCCACTACTCTATGGGAGGTCTTTGGGTTGACTACAACTTGATGACTACCATCCCGGGATTGTACGCTATCGGAGAATGTAACTTCTCTGACCACGGTGCCAACCGTTTGGGGGCATCAGCCTTGATGCAAGGTTTGGCTGACGGATATTTCGTTCTGCCGTACACGATTGGAGATTATCTCGCACACGATATTCAAACCCCGAAAATCAAAACAAACACGCCGGAGTTCGACGCTGCTGAAAAGAACGTTACCGACCACTTGCGTAGATTGTATGACATCAAGGGTACGAAATCACCGGATCACTTCCACAAAATGTTGGGACACATCATGTGGGATTACATCGGAATGGCTCGCGAGGCTGAGGGCTTGAAAAAAGCAATCAAATTAATTGCCGAGTTGAAAGAAGAATTTTACAAGGATTTGCGCGTAACCGGAGAGTTTACCGCCATGAACAACGAGCTTGAAAAAGCCGGTCGTGTGGCAGACTTCATCGACATCGCACACCTGATGGCATTGGATGCCTTGAATCGTAACGAATCTTGCGGAGGTCACTTCCGTCTGGAATCAGTTACTGAAGAAGGTGAGGCAAAACGTGATGACGAACACTACCAGTATGTTTCCGTTTGGGAATACAAGGGAGACAACAAAGAGCCTGAATTACACAAGGAGGCCCTTGTATTTGAAAACATTCAGGTAGCTCAACGTTCTTATAAATAATCTTAAATGAAAAATCGTTATGGCAGATAAAATATTAAAAGAACTAACCCTAAAGATCTGGCGTCAAAAAGATGCAAAATCAAAAGGTGGGTTTGAAACTTACAAGATTCATGATATTTCAACCGGTAGCTCATTCCTTGAAATGCTTGACATTCTGAATGAACAACTGGTTAGCGAGAACAAAGAACCGGTGGCTTTCGATCACGACTGTCGCGAGGGGATCTGTGGAACCTGTAGTTTATTCATCGATGGACGTGCCCACGGACCGGATGATGACGTGACCACTTGTCAATTACATATGCGTCGTTTCGAGGATGGCGCAACCATCACCATCGAACCGTGGCGTTGCGGGGCTTTCCCGGTAATTAAAGACTTGATCGTGGACCGTGGTGCTTACGAGAAGATCCTTCAAGCTGGTGGTTACGTTTCAGTAAATACCGGTGGTGTTCCTGACGGAAATGCAATTCCAATCGCGAAACCGGCTGCCGACGAGGCTATGGACGCTGCCGCTTGTATCGGTTGTGGGGCTTGTGCCGCTACTTGTAAGAACTCTTCAGCAATGCTTTTCGTGGCTGCTAAAGTTTCTCAGTTGGCACTTCTTCCGCAAGGAAAGATCGAGGCTGCCCGCCGTGCAAAAGCTATGGTGGCTAAAATGGACGAACTCGGATTCGGTAACTGTACCAATACGGGAGCCTGTGAATCTGAATGTCCGAAGAGCATCTCTATCGAACACATCGCTCGTTTGAACAGAGAGTTCTTGAAAGCTAAATTGAAAGACTAATTTTACTTCATGTAATATGAAAAAGACCGCTTTATTGCGGTCTTTTTTTTGCACTGTACTATCTTATTATTCCTTCTCTATTTGTAAATTTGTATCACAAATCACACCAAGTCAATATGAAATTATTCTTTCGTACCATTGGGGAGGGGGTTCCTCTAATTATACTTCACGGTCTATGGGGTGCATCTGAAAATTGGCTTCCCATTGCCCATTTACTAGAAGATAAATTCCAAGTCATTTTACCTGATATCCGTAATCACGGTCAATCCCCCCATGACGAGGCCATGAATTACGAGGTAATGAGTAATGATGTTATTGAACTCGTTGAAGACTTAAAACTCCCCGTACCTCCCCATATCGTGGGGCACTCGATGGGAGGGAAGATCGTGATGGCCTTATTACTGAAAAGACCAGAACTTGTGAATCGAGCCGTGGTCGTGGATATTGCCCCCGTATCCTATTCCCAACGGGACGGGGGAAGTCATAACCGGATTATTGATTTTATGGCGAATTTTGACCTTTCCCAATTACATAGTCGAGAAGAAGTCAAGGAAGCCATTCAACAACATTTCAGAACGGAACGCTCTCAACAATTATTTTTAAAGAACATCAAAAAGACAGCCTCCGGTTTCGAATGGAAAATCAACCACCGGGTAATCAGCAAGCATTTCGACGAGATTAGCGGTTGCCCGTCTTCACTGCCTAACAGCACGTACGACAAAGAAATTCTGTTTATTAAGGGGGAACAATCCAACTTAATCACAGGGAGGGAATGCCTGCAAAAAGAATTTCCGGCTGCCCGCCTCGTCGAACTCCCACAATGTGGTCATTGGATTCATAGCGAACAGCCGGAAAAACTGGCTCAAGCAATTAAAAATTTCCTTATAGAATAATCCCAACCTGTTATCTGCCAAGCAAGCATTTATCCGTAACATACACGACAGCTTGGATACGACTCTCTGCTATCACACTATTAGAGGCAACACCGGGCTCCAACATAACCGCAGTCAAACGAAGTGTATACTCTTTCTTTGAATCAATTTTATTCAATTTATTAATTTTCCCGATAGTACTCTCGTTAAGGGTATATTTACCATTATCATAAGAGAATAATCCACTCTCAAAATACACATCGGCTTCATTATCCTTTGAATACACCTCTATTTTATAATACACGTTTTCACCTTCAAATTTATTCCATTCAATCTCCAGCTGGTTAGGATACCCTGCTTTTATTGATGAAGTAAAATCAATATCTGTTAATCGCATGGATGGAAAATTATCTGCCGTAATAAATTCATCAAATTTCACGTAATCAGAGCCAATACGACAGGAAAAACGTATTCTCCGATCTTCTACCCCGCTAATATCCGCCTCTCCTTTCCAAACATTATTATAATTTTTCAGTTTTACCGACTCATCATCCGATAACAAAGCAAGCACATACCCCGCACGCATACTTCGGTCATTTGAAATCCGGAAACCAAGTTGGGGTTTACTCACATCATCTACAAACTTATTTACCCAGAAAGCGTCGCCTGTCAAGTTTTCAAGGTAAGATGGCTTCGTGATATACTCACGTTCTCCCCATCCATTATTCACCACTAACTTCTTGGACGTACAATTTTCCACGGTCCACGTCTCGGCATTCCCATTCTTCCAATCCACGGCAAGTATATTCTCCCCTTCATCCCGCCACGTTCCTGCCACAGAATCAATCACACCTCGCAAATCAATGCCCTTTATTTCCCCGCTTTTATCAAAACGATTTATTTCCAGCACGTTTTCATCCGAGAATGACGAATAATTTTTACTCGTAGTTCTATTGTAATACCAATCAACACCTGTCATTCGATTGACATCTAACATAAAATCTTTATCATCGTCACTACAACTACCCAACCATAAGCTCCCCACGATGAGACTTAACATTCCTAATTTCTTCATTTCACTCCGTTTTTATATCATTAACCGTAATTCTATTCGCAAAATTAATCCATAAATTATAATCCCCCATTCACAAAATTCCTATCTTTGTTCTTAGTACAATAATTATGCCTAACAAAATAATAAATCATGTTATACCCGTTAAAATTCCATCCAATTCTCAAAAAAAAGATATGGGGAGGTGAAAGACTAGCTTATAAAAGTGAAGAACACGAAGAATCCATTGGTGAAAGTTGGGAAATATCAGCCGTGGAGGACAATATCTCGGTGGTTTCAAACGGAATCCTTGCTGACAACGACTTGCAAGAATTAATCGAAGTGTACATGGGAGACCTCGTCGGGGATCATATCTACGAGAAATTCGGCATTGAATTTCCTCTGTTAATTAAATATATTGATGCGAACGACGATCTATCCATCCAGGTACACCCGGATGACGAGACGGCAAAAGAACGTCATAATGCCTACGGTAAAACCGAAATGTGGTATATCGTTGATGCGGAAAAGGATGCCTCCCTCGTGTTGGGATTCAACCATGAAATTGACAAGGCGACCTATCTTCAGGCATTACACCAGAACAAACTCATGGATTTATTGAATGTCCAAAAAGTAAAGAAAGGGGAAAGTTTCTTTATTCCTGCCGGATTGGTACACGCTATTGGGAAAGGATGCCTGATCGCAGAAATTCAACAGACTTCCGACATTACATACCGAATTTACGACTACAACCGGAAAGATGCCAACGGGAACACACGTGAACTACACACGGATTTAGCCACAGATGTGATCGATTACAGCTATCAACCACAACACCGGGTAAACTATACCCCACAGGATAATCAATCCGCAAAACTCGTGAAATGTCCCTATTTTACCACAAATTTACTCGTATTTGACCGGGACATAGAGAAAGAGTACGTTCACCTTGATTCATTTGTAATCTACATGTGCCTGCAAGGGAAATTCACCATCACAACCGGGGAATGCGAACCGGTATTGGTCAACAAGGGGGAAACCGTTCTTATACCCGCATGCTTTAAAAATCTCACGCTATACCCGGATGACATAACGCAAGTTCTAGAGATATACGTGGAAGAATAAGAGTTAAAAGGCACAATATAAGTAATACTTTTATTAGTAACAACATTGTTAGTAATAAAAATATTACTTATCTTTACATTTGAATCATACTCGAAGAATCATGGAGAATAAGCCTTTTATATTTGGAGTTGCAACATCAGGCGACAATTTCACGGACCGAGAGAAAGAAACGTTACGCTTGGTATTAAATTTTCAGCATGGTGTAAATACGGTGCTAATCTCACCTCGCCGCTGGGGGAAGACCTCTTTAGTACAGAAAGCGTGCAGTTTGGCACAATCAGATAAATTAAAAATCGTCTATCTCGACATTTTTTCTTGTCGCAGCGATCGAGATTTTTATGACGCATTCGCTTCCGCTATTCTCAAACAGACATCTTCAAAATTGGATGAATGGCTCGACCACGCTAAATTGTTCCTTTCCCGTATCAGTCCTAAAATTTCGATGGGGACCGATCCTATGACGGATTTTTCCATATCGCTTGAAATAAATCCCAAGAGCAACAATATCGATGAAATCTTGCAGCTCCCTGAAAAAATAGCCCAAAAAAAAGGTTACAATATCGTCGTTTGTATCGACGAATTCCAGCAGATTGCCGAGTTCAAAGATTCTAAAACCTTCCAGAAGCGATTACGCTCGATTTGGCAATTACAAAAGTCGGTATCGTATTGTCTATTCGGTAGCAAGAAGCATTTGATGAATGAACTCTTCGAAAAAAAGAGTCTCCCTTTCTATAAATTCGGGGATGCTATCTATTTGTCAAAAATCGAGACACGGGATTGGATAGACTATATATGTAGGCGTTTCGAAGCTACAGGCAAACGAATTTCAGAAAAGTTAGCCGAAAAAATCTGCCAAATAGTAGATAATCATTCTTCATACGTGCAGCAGTTAGCATGGTTAGTATGGATTCATACGGACAAAATAGCCACGGAACAAGATTTAGAGACAGCATATCAAGATATTATCGACCAAAATACACCGCTATTCGAAAAGCAAACCGAGAGTCTTACAACTTATCAAATGAATTTTTTACGAGCAATCATAGATGGAGTTCATAGTGAGTTTACCACACAAGAGATTTTGCATAAGTACCAACTCGGCTCGTCGGCCAATGTTAGCATCGTAAAACGAGCCTTGGTAAAGAAAGAACTTATAGAAATAGAAAAACGTCAAGTGATTATTCCCGATCCCGTAATGGCCGTATGGTTGAAACGGGAGTTACGAATGTAATACGGGAAAGAAACAAAACGTGGATTACAGGACAAGTACAGGACATTTAACCCACTGAATAATAATCATCTGTAAGGTTCATAAAGTTTATAAAGTGAAAATTATCTATAAACTTTATGAACCTTATAACTTTATAAACTATCTTATCGCTTCTCTAATGCGAACTAGTCTTTCTAACAATCCTTCAATCAAGTCTAGACGTAACATATTTGCTCCATCCGATTTCGCACAACGAGGATCTGCATGAGTTTCAATAAAAATACCATCGGCACCCACGGCAATTCCAGCCTTGGCTATTGTTTCTATTAATGCAGGCTGTCCCCCGGTTACCCCTGAAGCTTGATTCGGTTGTTGCAAAGAATGTGTCACATCCACAACCACCGGACATTGGCAAGCCTGTTGCATGATACTGATACCACGGTAATCCACGATCAGATCTTGATACCCGAACGTCGTTCCCCGCTCGGTAACCATAACTTGGTTATCTCCGGATTCTCTTACCTTATCCACTGCAAATTTCATGGACTCGGGAGAAAGGAACTGACCTTTCTTGATATTCACGATCTTTCCTGTTTTTGCAGCAGCCACCAGCAAATCGGTCTGGCGACATAAGAAAGCCGGGATCTGTAACACATCCACGTACGCAGCAGCCATTTCCGCATCCTGTTCCGTGTGAATATCCGTCACCACCGGAATACCAAATTCAGCTCTCACCTTAGCTAATATCTTCAATGCCTTCTCGTCCCCGATTCCCGTGAAAGAATCCAAACGCGAACGGTTGGCTTTCTTAAACGATCCCTTGAACACGTACGGGATACCCAAGCGATCCGTCACCTTCTTCACGTGTTCTGCGATATTTAAAGCCATCTCCTCCCCCTCGATCACGCAAGGTCCGGCCAACAAAAAAAACATCTCTTGATTAATCAATTCATTATATACCATAACAATTTTAGATTTTAAATCTCTCCACATTATCTATATTTTCTCCACCAAGCCTTCAAACGCTCCAGAATCTTCACTTCCTGTGCATTCTGTTGGGGTTGGTAGAACTTCTTGTCTTTCAATTCTTCCGGCAAGTATGGTTGTTCCACGAAATTTCCCGGATAATCATGCGGGTACTTGTAATCCTGCCCGTAATTCAAATCTTTCATCAACTTGGTCGGGGCATTGCGCAAATGTAACGGTACCGGAGAATTTCCGGTCTGTTTCACGGTTGCAATGGCCGCATCAATAGCCAGGTAAGCGGAATTACTCTTCGGAGAAGTCGCCAAATAAATCACACATTCCGACAAAGGAATCCGAGCTTCCGGCATACCGATTTTATGTACGACCTCAAAGCAAGTATTCGCGATCAAAATTGCATTCGGGTTAGCCAATCCAATATCCTCCGCCGCAGAAATAATCAAACGACGAGCTATAAACTTCGGATCCTCTCCCCCTTGCAACATACGAGCCATCCAATAAACCGCCGCATTCGGGTCTCCCCCCCGGATGGATTTGATCATGGCAGAAACGATATCATAATGCTGTTCCCCGTCCTTATCATACATCAACGGGTTCTCATGCAGCTCCCGATGTACCGCCTCGTTATCAATGACAATATCCCCCTCTCCCAATCCGTTTACCACCAGCTCCAAGATATTCAACAATTTCCGGGCATCACCGCCACTATAAGAGATCATGGCCTCTTTCTCCTTCACCGTGATATTACGTTTGCTCAAGTAATAATCCTTGGCCACGGCACGGTCAATTAAGTCTTCGAGATCCTTTTTCTCTTGAGACTTTAGTACATACACCTGGCAACGCGATAAAAGCGGGGAAATCACCTCGAAAGAAGGATTTTCGGTCGTGGCCCCAATAAGAGTCACGGTACCTTTCTCGACGGCTGCCAGCAAAGAATCTTGCTGAGCCTTCGAGAAACGATGGATTTCATCAATAAACAGGATGGGATTCGGCGTATTAAAAAATCGCTGTCCCTCGGCTTTCTGAATCACTTCACGCACATCCTTTACCCCTGAACTCACGGCACTCAACACGTAAAACGGACGTTTCAACTGTTCTGCGATAATCATCGCCAACGTCGTTTTCCCCACCCCCGGAGGCCCCCATAAAATAAAGGAAGACACAACTCCCGAATCAATCATCTTCCGTAGCACCTTGCCTGGTCCTACCAGATGTTGCTGCCCGATATAGTCTTCTAAAGACTTCGGTCTCATTCGCTCTGCCAACGGCTTATTCTCCATGTTTCTCTTCTTTCTGTCCACACAAAGATACTCAAAATTTCAGTGGAGAAAAAACATAAAAGGGAGTTCATGCAAAAAGCGGGACCCACTTATCGTGCATCCCGCTTCAATATTTTATTACAGTACTATTTACAGGTCAGTATTCTTTTCCGGAAGTTCGCCATTGATTGCAGCTTTTACCACGCCAATAGCCTCTTCTAAGCCCTCGACAAACTTGTCAAAGTCTTCTTTATACAAGAACACTTTATGTTTCTCGTAGCTTGGATTACCGTTATTATCAAATTTTTTCTTGCTCTCGGTGATCGTCAAATAATAATCATTATTACGGGTCGCCTTCACATCAAAAAAATAAGTTCTTTTCCCTGCTTTCACTGCATTGGAATAGATTTCATCTCTATCATTCGTATCCATTCCGTCGTTTTGTTCGTATCCTTCCATTGTTTCTCAATTTTATTTGACTTTGCACCTCAAATGTAGAAAAAACAAAGTAATAAATAGCCTTTTTTAATCTTTTTTTTTAACGATTCTCGTTTTTACATATAAAAAACATCACAAAACATCATATAAAAACGCATTTCCCCTCCTTTTTTCGCATTTCGAAGCACGAATTCCCTTATTATTAAAATTACAGTTCATTGGTTATCTTTAAAGTATTGCCATCGAGAATCCCGCTCGTTTCCTTGGGAAAGCGAAGTAATATTGGTATATTTGTATATATAAAATAAACCATTATGATAGGAACCTACTTTATTATTATAGCCGTAATTATCGGCTTGGCTTTCTTAGGACTGGGAATATCCACTTTTTTCGGTAAGAAAAAGAAATTCCCGGACACCCATATCGGGAAAAATAAAGCCATGAAGGAACGAGGCATCAGTTGTGCTGCCACGACAGATCGCTTGGAAAGAGCAAATTATAAACCGATTGAAATAAAAAAAGCGAAATAAAAAAGGGAGGTTTTAAAAGCCTCCCTTTCTCATGATCATGTTTCGATCATATTATTTTTTATACATTCCCAAATCCTTCAATTCGAAGTCATTGATAAATGCTGCATATCCGGCAACTTTTGACTGACCGTATTTCACGAAAATCTCGGCAGATTTAGCAAAACGATCGCAACGTTGAGAGTCTAATAATAACAGGTAACCCAAAATGATATATCCTGCCATTTCAACCAAACGACGTGCATGGAAATCCACGTATTCAGTTTCTCCAACAGCCGTTACTTTCGTCACGGCAGCCTCGAATGCCCCGGTCATACCTTTCAATATCTCACGAACATATTCTTGTTCCGGACGGATAGAAGCTTGCTCGTATTCCTCACGGATTTGTTTCAAGAATTGTCCCGTGGTCACACCACGAATGGCTGCTACGACCTGCAACTGAGAAGTTCCCTCATAGATATTCGTGATACGTGCATCACGAACCAAACGCTCAATCGGGTAATCCTTCATGAACCCGGAACCTCCGTGTATCTGCAAAGCGTCGTAAGCAATCTCGTTCGCATACTCGCTGGAGAACAATTTCAATAACGGGGTGAAGATATCAGCCAACTTCTGGTATTTCTTCATCTCCTCACGCTCTTCTTTGTTCAAGGTCCGCTCGTTAGCAATGTGCGTGTAAGCCTTGTACATATCTACAAAACGGCTCGTCTCGTAAAGCACAGAACGTGCGGCTTGTAATTTAGCCTCCATGTTGGTCAACATCTCGTATACAGCCGGGAATTCGATAATTGCTTTACCGAACTGACGTCTTTCTTGAGCATATTTCAAACCTTCGCGGTAAGCGGCCTCTGCAATACCCACAGATTGAGCACCAACACCCAAACGGGCTCCGTTCATCAAAGACATCACGTACTTGATCAATCCAAGTTTACGCTCTCCCACTAATTCAGCCGGAGCATCCTTGAACACCAACTCACAAGTCGGAGAACCTTTGATTCCCAATTTATTCTCGATACGACGAACGGTCATTCCGCCGTTAGCCTTGTCATAGATAAACATGGACAAACCACGTCCGTCATGCGTACCCTCTTCTGAACGGGCAAGTACCAATGAAATGTGAGCGTCACCATTCGTGATGAAACGTTTCACACCATTCAGATACCATTTGCCATCTTTCTCGCAATAGGTAGCTTTTAACTGTACAGACTGCAAATCCGATCCTGCATCCGGCTCGGTCAAGTCCATGGCGTAAGTATCGCCCTTAGCGGCACGGGGTAAGTACTGACGTTTTTGTTCCTCGTTGGCGAACTCGTGAATCGTTTCAGCACAATCCTGTAATCCCCAAATGTTAGCGAAACCGCCATCACCACGGGAAACTAACTCTGCTGCCATCACGTAAGGTACCATCGGGAAGTTCAACCCGTCATACTCACGCGGTAATGACATACCGTACAATCCGGCCTGAGCCAGCATATCATGATTCTGTTGAGTCCCGGCAGCATATTTTACGCGACCGTCAATCACTTCCGGTCCCTCGTGATCCACGCCCTCTGCATTTTCAGCCAGCACGTTACCACAAATGTCTCCCACGATCTCCAACACTCTATCATAATTATCCATTGCATCCTCGAAATCACGCGGTGCGATCTCGCATTTCCCTGCATCCTCGAAATTGCGCTCTTTCAAAGCAACAATCTTCTGCATCAAGGGATGTCCCAAGTGGAACTTTAAATCCTCGTTATCTGTATAGAAATTTGCCATACCTTTTTTAATTTTAGATTTAGTGATTCTGTGATTTAATGATCTGCGATTCTGTGATTAAAAAATCACTCAATCGTCAATCTCTTAATCACTCAATATTATTTGCTGTTCTTCTTATAATACTGGATCATTTTTGGGATAACCACGTTCAAGTCACCCGTGATCACGTAATCGGCAAATTTATTAATCGGAGCGTTTGCATCCGTGTTAATAGCAATTACCATAGAAGACTCTTCCATTCCGGCAGTATGCTGGATTTGTCCGGAGATACCGCAAGCAATATATAATTTAGGACGAACCGTTGTTCCTGTCTGTCCGATCTGACGTTCGTGTTCGCAGAACCCGGCATCAACAGCGGCACGAGAAGCACCTACTTCCCCACCTAAAACAGAGGCCAATTCATATAATAAGTTAAAGTTCTCTTTAGAACCGACACCGTATCCTCCGGCAACAATGATCGGTGCAGCTTTAATGTTCACTTTGGATTTCTCCATGTGGCGCTCGATCACCTTTACCACCAAGTCGGTATCATCCAAATACTCGTCCACGTTCAACTTCTTTACTTCCCCCTGATGTTGAAGATTGAAAATTTCTTTCTTCATCACACCCTCGCGAACCGTAGCCATCTGCGGACGACATTCCGGGTTCACGATCGTGGCTACGATATTTCCTCCGAATGCCGGACGAATTTGGTATAACAAATTCTCGTATTTTTTTCCACTCTTGGCATCGGTATATTCACCGATTTCAAGACTCGTACAGTCAGCCGTCAAACCGCTATGTAATGCAGAGGACACACGAGGACCTAAATCACGTCCCACACTGGTTGCTCCCATCAAAGCCACTTGCGGTTTCTCAGCGTCAAACAAACGTACCAACATTTTCGTGTGAGGTAACGTCGTGTAAGGAGCCAAGCGAGCATCGTCACCTACCCAAAGTACGTCCACCCCATAAGGGAATACTTGTTTTTCAACATCTTTCAGTCCTTCGCCCAAAGCGATAGCTTCCAGCTTCACGCCAAGTTTTGTTGCAAGGGCACGTCCTTTGGTCAATAATTCGAGACTCACGTCAGCAACCGTACCCTCTTCTATTTCGCAATATACAAATACACTGTTCATATCATTTAAAATTTTAGATTTTAGATTTTAGATTTTGTAAATTCCAATTGCCTCGTTTCAGAAGTTTTCAATTTAAAACTTACAATTTAAAATCTAAAATTACCCGATTGTATGGTTAGTTATCAACTCTTTCATCATGGCATCCAATTCGGCATCCGTGCCGGAAAGTACTTTAGCCTCTTTCGCCTGGAACACCACACTCTCGATATTCTTCACCTTGGTCGGAGATCCGCTCAAACCGAGATCTTCCGGATTACTCTGAATATCGTTCACGCTCCATTCGGTCAATTTCAAATACGGGCGTTCGTTCACCAACGCAAAATAATCCTCGTTGGCATCCTGTGCCTCTTGAGTACCCTTCGCGTTCTTGTATTTCATCACGAAACGTGCGTTTCTCGGACGACAAGGAGCGGCAGAACCGTTCACGGTCACCACGCAAGGCATCGGGCAAGTAGCCACTTCAATACCTCTTTCCAAACGACGTTTGATCGTCACGATTTTCCCGTCACAACCTTGAATTTCTTCAGCATAGGTAACCTGCGGTAAAGCCAACTTCTCAGCCACCTGCGGACCTACCTGAGCGGTATCCCCGTCAATAGCCTGACGACCGCAAATGATCAGATCATATTCCAAATTGCGTAACGCGCAAGATAAAGCGTAAGAAGTTGCCAACGTATCCGAACCGGCAAAAGCACGATCAGACAATAAATAACCTCCATCTGCACCCCGGTACATAGCCTCACGGATGATCTCGGCAGCACGGCCGGGTCCCATCGTCAGTACATGAACGGTTGTCCCTTCAATTGTATCTTTTAATCTTAAAGCTTGCTCTAAAGCATTTAAATCCTCAGGATTGAAGATGGCAGGTAAAGCTGCCCTGTTTACAGTTCCGTCTGCTTTCATCGCATCTTTCCCCACGTTTCTCGTATCGGGAACCTGCTTAGCAAGAACAACAATTTTTAGTCCTTTCATATTAATATCCAATTTTATGTTCCAAGTGACATGAAGTATTCCTTTGATCTACAACCGGAGACATGAATTCACGCTACGAAATACTCCATATACCAAATATTTTCAACACTAATAAAATTTTAAGCGTGTAAAGATACTATTTCAACTTATAAAACCAAAATTTTAACATCAACTCTTGCCCCAATGACCATATAAACCATTGAAATAAAATATATAACACACAGACATTTGCGCAAGAATCGACTTTTGGAGTGATTTTATTTTCTATTCTAAACAATTCCCCTAATTTTGTGTCCCGATGATTCAACACTAAAATTATTCACATTATTAAAAATATAAGAAATGAAATACGACTTAATCGTGATTGGTAGTGGTCCCGGAGGATACGTAGCTGCCATTCGTGCGTCTCAATTAGGAATGACCGTGGCCGTTGTAGAACGTGCCGAACTGGGAGGTATTTGCCTGAACTGGGGATGTATTCCCACGAAATCCCTGCTTAAATCCGCACAAGTGTTGGAATACGCCCATCACGCTGCAGATTACGGGGTAAAGATCGAGAATGCCGCACCCGATTTCGATGCCATCATCGCCCGTAGCCGGGGAGTTGCCGATAAGATGAGCAAAGGAATCCAGTACTTGTTCAAGAAGAATAACATCACCGTGATCGAAGGTCATGGAAAACTGACCGCAGAGAAAACCGTAGAGGTGACAAACGCTGCCGGAGAAAAGACCATTTTCGAGGCCCAACATATCGTTCTAGCCACGGGCGCCCGTTCCCGCCAGTTGCCGAATATCCCCCAGGATGGAAAACGGATTATCGGTTACCGTCAGGCCTTAACTCTTGATCACAAACCGGAATCCATGATCGTGGTAGGCTCCGGGGCAATCGGTTCCGAATTGGCATATTTCTACAATGCCATGGGTACCAAAGTATTGTTGGTTGAATTCATGCCGACCATCCTGCCGCTTGAAGACGAGGAAGTATCCAAACAAGTAGGTCGTTCTTTCAAGAAAGCCGGAATCAACGTGATGGTGAAATCTTCCGTGGAAAGCGTTGAAAGCGGAGAAGGTTTGTTGAAAGTGAACATCAAAAACAAGAAAGGCGAGATCGAAGTACACGAGGCTGAAATCGTGTTGTCTGCCGTGGGTATTGCCCCGAACGTGGAAAACATCGGTCTGGAAGAATTGAATATTGAAATGGAAAGAGGTCGTGTAAAAGTAGACGACTACTACCGCACGAACGTGGAAGGCGTTTACGCTATCGGTGACATCGTTCACGGCCCGGCATTGGCTCACGTGGCATCTGCCGAGGCTATCTGCTGCGTGGAACACATCGCGGGAGTACACACGGAACCGATCGACTATTCCAACATCCCCGGATGTACCTACACGACACCGGAAGTTGCATCTGTCGGCCTGAACGAGACAAAAGCGCTTGAAGCCGGTTATGAAATCAAGATCGGTAAATTCCCGTTCACTGCATCAGGCAAAGCGAGTGCAGCCGGGGCAAACGAAGGATTCATCAAATTAATCTTCAACGCTGCCGACAATACCTTGCTGGGGGCTCACATGGTAGGAATGAACGTGACCGAAATGATTGCTGAAATGGTACTTGCCCGCAAGGTAAAAGCTACCGCTCATGACATCATCAAAACGGTTCACCCGCACCCGACAATGAGCGAGGCCGTGATGGAGGCTGCTGCTGCCGCTTACGACGAAGTAATCCATATTTAGTTGCAGCGCAACGTTACAGGTTACAAGGTTACAGGTTTAATAAAATTCAATAATAAATAAACTATGAAGAAAATACAAGTTACATTAGTTACTTTATTACTGACCGGGGCGTCGCTATGCGCCCAAACGATCGGTGAAAAAGAACTGAATGACATCAAGGGGAGTTTCCAGAAAGACGCTTCCACGAAAGCTATTCAGAACGTGTTGACCAATGACAAAAATATCCGGGATAATGCCCTTAACCGGGAGATTCAAGGAAAAATAGACCACTATTTCAAATATCGGGTAAAAGTACAGGGTATCACGGATCAGCAAAGTTCCGGACGCTGCTGGATGTTTACCTCCATGAACGTGTTACGTCCGAGCATCATCGAGAAATACAACCTCACGGGATTCGATTTCTCTCACAACTATCTCTATTTTTGGGATATGTTCGAAAAATCCAATCTTTTCTTGGAGAATATGATTGCCACGGCCAACAAGCCGATGGACGACCGGGACGTGACCTTCATGTTCCAAGCTCCCGTGGGTGATGGCGGTGTATGGAACCTCTATTACAACTTGGGAGAAAAATACGGTGTTGTACCCAAGGAAGTCATGCCGGAAACCGCTCACTCGAACAACACGAGTGCCATGGGATCATTGATCAACGAACGTCTCCGCAAAGGGGGATACACCATCCGAGAAATGGCCGCTCAAGGCAAAAAAATCAAAGAACTGCGTGCAGAGAAAGTATCTGTTTTGAAAGATATTTATCGCATTTTGGCTCTCTGCTTAGGTGAACCGCCAACCACGTTCACTTGGAGATACAAGGACAGAAACGGGGAGATCAAGGAACTGGCAAACTACACGCCTCAACAATTCTACAAGGAGATCACACCTGCTGATTATAACCCGAAGAATTACATCATGATCATGAACGACCCGACCCGGGAATATTATAAAGTATATGATATTCAAAACTACCGGAACACGATTGAAGGTATCAACTGGGTATACTTGAACCTGCCAAACGAGGACATCAAAGAAGCCGCTATCGCATCCATCAAAGGGAACGAGGCCATGTATACCTCCAGCGACGTGGGCAAGTATTTCAACCGGGAAACCGGAATCCTTGATCCGGAAATGTACGACTACAATTCATTGATGGGCGTAGATTTCTCCATGGACAAGAAAACCCGCATCCTGACCCGCCAAAGCGGTTCCGCCCACGCCATGTCATTAGTTGCCGTGGACGTTGATGCGAACGGCAAACCCACAAAATGGGAATTCGAGAACAGTTGGGGCCCGCAAGCCGGACACAACGGTTATCTCACTTTCACCGACAAATGGTTTGACGAATACATCTTCCGGGTAGTTATTCACAAAAAATACTTGGGAGAAAAAGCATTGAAAGCATTAGATCAGAAACCGATTTTGCTGCCGATGTGGGACTATATGTTCTAAAAGAAATTCAAACAAAAAGCATAACGCCCGGAGGAATCTCCGGGCGTTACTTTTATTTTATCAGCTTCCTTCCGTCCATGTCCGCCAACACTCGCATTTGTTGGATGGCAATCCGGTTCAATTTCAACAAACGCTCTTGTTGAGCCATACCTTCCTGAATAAAAACGGCATTCAAATTTTCCATGTTCGAGAGGCAGATCAACTCATTGATCGTGGCATAATCCCGAATATTACCCTTCAAATCCGGGTGCGCCTCCCGCCATTCGAAAGCCGTCATCCCGAACATGGCCACGTTCAGTACGTCTGCCTCATTAGCATACATTTGAGAAACCCGTGCCGGAGAAAGCTCTTCCGGGATCAGATTTTGCTTAATCGCATCCGTGTGGATATGGTAGTTGATTTTTGAAAGTTCCCGTTTGGCCGACCAACCGAGTTGAGCTTGCTCCTGTTCTTTCAGACGCTGGAATTCCTTGATCAAGTATAATTCAAATTCCACGGAAACCCAACTGGCAAATTTAAACGCAATATCCCTTTGGGCGTACGTGCCTCCTCCCGCCCCATTTTTTGTGATAATACCAATAGCTCCCGTTGTTTCCACCCAACGAGACGGACTCATGGTGAAAGCATTGTTTCCCGCCTCGTTCAAAAGGGGGTCGAATTCGACCCCTTTAAAATTGAGATTATTCAATTTCTCCCACAGACCAAGATATTCCAAAGTATTCTTTACCCTCATCCAATTCTTCACCACATCTTTAGGTTCAACCGGGTTCTTCTGACGAGCAATATCTGTGATACAGATGTAGTCTATTCCATTTTCCTGTAACGTCCGGATCATCGTGTCCCGAACCTGTATAACCGCCTTTTTTACCATTTATCCAGTTTTTTAATTTTCAAGTTATCCATTGCATTTTAAACACACCGAATCAGAAGTGTCCTTCCCATCCGCCGCACGGGCAAAAACATAAACAACCAGCCCCTCCGTTTCTGCCTCTTCCGGAAAATCCATGCTCTCGTTCCAATCCTCCCCACGCGTTCCTAATCGCATCACTTTACAGGAATATGTTGCTTCGTGAAGAAGTACGCCATAAATCTCATCATCCCAAAAACAATCTATTGCCTCCACGGCCATTCCTTGATGCGAGAAATGCACCTTCCGGCTCTCGGCCTCCACCTCACAACCAACGACCGGACTGACAAGCGCACCCGCCGCCACGCGAAGTTTCGAGTAATCAATAATACCCCGGTATTCCTGAATAGCTTTCTTATAGCGGACTATTGGTTTCATGGGATTAACCTTTTCAACCGTCACGGCCGTTGTCACGTTCGCACTCGTGAACCCGTTAAAACCTTTCGGGTATTGATTCCCCGGAAATCCCAATCGAATCGCCCGAGCCATCCATCCCTTTCTACTCACCACAACAGCAAACGCCGCAGCCTGTTGCTTTTGCGACTCCGTGCTAGGTTTACGAGAAATACTCGCACCTTTACAATAATTCTTACCGTTAGCCCGCACATAGGCAACCACGTTTCCGAATTTTCCCCGCACCTGACCAATAGAGTTTACAAATTCCGCCATAATCCTTTTATTTAATTAAGACCCGCAATATACGACAATTAATTCTAAAATAAAGCTAAATAGTAGAAAAGTTGAAATAAAAATTTATCTTCAAGTTTTGAAGAATACCTAATCAATACCTTCACAAACCTTATAGGTACCTTATAGAAACATTATATGAACCTTATATATAATAAGGTTCATAAAGTATAGGTATTGTTTATTCAAAATATTATTACTACTATTGCACCAGTATTCATCAATTATTCATTTTTAAATCAGTATTGACATGGACATAACCTCTCCTCTATTTTTAGCCATACTTGCAAACGGACCGGTTAAAGCCGACGGGTATACTTATTTTTTGTACGGAGGGAAAGTCCGGAAATGCAAATCCACCCGGGGACCCAGAAAATCCAGAACAGAGGGAGAGAAGCAAACCACGGACCGATTCACGGAAGCCCGCAAAATGTGGAAAATTTACAAACGGGCTATCGGGGACTTACTAATATGGCGAATCGCGGCCCGGGAGAGAGGGGTTTCCAAGAGCGACTCTTTATTCCATTCAACCAACGGGGGATGCCTACTCCCGGGCAAAGGAGTATGGGCATTCAAAACTTTCCGTTTTTCCATGGGAACACTAGAAGCCCCCGTCATCACCGGCACGGAACGCAACGGGTGGACGGTCACCTTGAACTGGGAAAACGGTATTGATTGCCCGAAAGCAAGTTCGTCAGACCAAGTGTTCGTGGGCTATTTCTACGACACGCTACGACGTTCTCCCCGTCTACTTCGTGACATACCCGCTCGCAGGGGCGACGAAAGCGTAACCATAGAAATCCCCTCCGGGGATCAATCGGAAGGGACACCACTACATCTTTATTTATTTTTTGGAGATAGCGAACTCGCCCGATTTTCACCCAGCGAGTACGCTCAAGTATAAAATCTACCGGGAGAACAACAGTTCCCGGTATTTCGGCAACGGCCAGATCTCGTCGTCCACGAGTAATTCCAGCTTATCCACGTGATAACGGATCTTCTCCAGATAGGGGCGAACCTTTTCCGTGTATTCCTCGGCCCGTGCCACTTCGTCGGCAATCGCGTTGGCTTGTTTGCGAGCTTCCGTCATATCAGACACCATCGTCTGGATCTCCCGGATATGATAGGAAATCGTGCGGATGGCCTCGATTTGCACGTCAGCCACGGATTCATAATCCGGCAAGATATTCTTCAGCGCTGTCACGTTCGTCAACAGAGTATTCTGGTAAGTGATCGCGGTCGGGATAATATGATTCAACACGAGATCACCCAAAACACGAGATTCTATCTGCAATTTCTTCAAATAAATTTCATTCTTGATCTCGAAACGCGCTTCTAGCTCCCGTTCACTCAATATCCCGTTGTCCACGAACAACCGCTTAGCCTTCTCCGAGCAATAAGCCTTTAAAGCCGGGATACAATCCACCACCGTGGACAATCCCCGACGGGCGGCTTCTTCCCTCCATTCCTTGCTGTAACCGTTCCCCTCGAAACGTACGGGTTTGGACTCGATAATGTATTTACGTAATATCTGGAAAATTGCCTCGTCTTTCTTAACGCCTTTCTCGATTAAAGCATCCGTTTCCCTTTTAAAAGCAATCAACTGCTCGGCAACAGCAGCATTCAACGCGATCATCGGTCCCCCGCAATTGGCTGACGACCCCACCGCACGAAATTCAAAACGATTCCCGGTGAACGCGAAAGGCGACGTACGGTTACGGTCCGTGTTATCCAACATGATCTCCGGAATTTTACCCACGTTCAATTTCAACTCGGTCTTCTCGTCCGGACTCATCTTTCGGTCGCTCACCTTCTCCACCAACTCGTCGAGCATTCCCGACAAGTAATTCCCCAAGAACACGGACATAATCACCGGTGGCGCCTCGTCTCCTCCCAGCCGGGCCTCGTTTCCTTGCGACACGATCGATGCTTTCAGCAAATCACCATGTTCATACACGGCCTTGATTGTTGATACCAGAAAGATCAAGAACTGCATGTTCGATTTCGGGTTCTTACCCGGTGACAATAGGTTCACTCCCGTGTTCGTCAACAACGACCAGTTATTGTGTTTTCCCGAACCGTTCACCCCCTTGTAGGGTTTCTCGTGCAACAGCACCCGGAAATTATGACGACGAGCCACTTTCTTCATGGTGGACATCAACAACTGGTTATGATCGACAGCCAGATTCGCCTCTTCAAAAATCGGGGCGCACTCGAACTGATTCGGGGCCACCTCGTTATGGCGGGTCTTGATCGGGATTCCCAAGCAATGGCACTCGTATTCCAGCTCTTCCATGAAAGCCGTAACCCGTGCCGGGATCGAGCCGAAATATTGATCCTCCAGCTGTTGATCCTTCGCGGAAGAATGCCCCATGAGCGTGCGACCACATAATTTCAGGTCAGGACGGGCATTATACAGGGCCTCATCCACCAGAAAATATTCCTGCTCCCATCCCAGCGTGGCTATCACTCGCTGCACGTCTTTATCGAAATACTGGCAAATATCCACCGCTGCCCGGTCGATCATGGCCAATGATTTCAACATCGGTGTCTTAAAATCAAGCGCTTCTCCCGTGTAAGCCACGAATATCGTGGGAATACACAACGTGCGATTGTTAATAAAAGCCGGGGAAGCCGGGTCCCAAGCCGTGTAACCGCGAGCCTCGAACGTGTTACGAATTCCCCCGTTCGGGAAACTGGATGCATCGGGTTCTTGCTGGACAAGTAGTCGCCCGTCAAACGATTCGATCACGTCACCATCCGGCAACAAATCAATAAAAGAATCATGTTTCTCTGCCGTGGCACCGTTCAAGGGATGAAACCAGTGCGTGTAGTGAGTAACGCCCCGCTCAACGGCCCAAGCTTTCATCGCGGCGGCCACCTGATCGGCTAAACCGCGATCAATCGCCAATCCTTCTGACATGGCTTTTTCCAACTTTTTGTAAGCCTCGATGGAAAGATAGTGGCGCATTTTGTCCATTGAAAACACGTTTTCTCCAAACACGACAGAACACCTAGGACGTTCCCCGCACTCCACGGGTTTACGACGGGCAATCTCTTGTAAAGCTAAGAATCTAAATTTCGCCATAAATTTGCATTTTTAGAATTGTACCCTATATTTTCAGGGGTCAAATATATAAAATATTATTTATTTTGAGCAAACACCCCTATATTTTATAACACAATTCTCAAAATTTATATTATTATCAAGACATACCCCCTAAAAAAACACACCCCGCTTATTTATATTCCCTTTATAATATCCGCATCCATAAAAATAAACAATCATCTGAATGACTACATAAACAAAAAAAACGTACATTTGAAAAATATCTCGACACAGGGGATAAAGGCACACAAAATAGCATTATTTATGTCAGAATATTTTTCAACTTCCGGTACAAAGCTTTCGGCGGAAATGCAAGAGGCTATACTAGCCGCAACCCCGAACATGATGGTCATCTTTGATGACTCGTATCATCTGGTTGGCTTGCACAACCCCATTCTCGAACATATTCCTTATCCCCCGGAAGAGATGGTCGGCAAAACATTGGAAGAACTCATCGAAGAACCGGAAAGCCGAAACCACTTTCACGAACAACTGCAAAAGACGAGAGAGGGAAAAACTCCCCGATATTTTGACATCTATCTCCCGGTTAAAAATACGAAGTACTTTTTTGATGTTCACACGGCCCTCCTTCCGAATAATCAAGTAATCGCGTTCATGCGAGACATCACCGATTACACGTTGAGAAAAACAGAGACAGAAAAATTACAGCTCTTTTTAAGCCGAGTACTTGAAAGCATCGAGTTTCCCATTTCAATCAAAGACATGAACACGGAACGTTATATATTCTGGAGTGAACGATCAAGCATATTCGGGCGCACGGCCGAAGAGATGATCGGGAACACGGAAGAACGGTTCACGACCAAAGAACAAGCTCGAAAGATGCAAGAATTCGACCGGAAACTTGCCGCGGAAAAAGCATCTTACCAAGGGGCCGAAAAATTCATCCTCGCCGACGGTCAAGAACACACGTTGCTAATCACCAAGCACCTATTCACGGAAGATAACATGAACTGGCTCGTGTGTACTTCACTGGACATAAGTAATATGCAAAAACAACAGGAAGAAATCAAATCCCTTACCCAAAAATTGATTCTCGCCCTGAATATCACGAAACATGCCCTCTGGATGTACGACATCGAAGAGCAAGTGTTTGTAACCAACTCCCTGCAATTAAAAGGTATTTACAGGGAAACCCTTGAATGGGACTTGAAAATACCCATGATCAAATTTTATAACGCCATTCATCCGGATGACCGAGAACGTGTGGCGAAAGAATTCAACAATCTTATCCGCGGGAAAGTGTACCGGATAAGATTCACCTTCCGGGCCGATTTCAGACACTGCGGAAATTATAAATGGGTCGAGATTAACGCCTTGCAGGAAGAGGACGGAACACACAAAAACACCAATCGTCTAATAGGAACCTCCTGCTCCATCGACGATTACAAGAGACTGGAAACCTCGTTGAGAGATGCCAAGGAAGAACTGGAAATCACAAATTCCTCGCTTTCCTCAGTCCTCAGCCTAGCCCATGTTCTCCCGTGGGATTGCGATGTCCCGTCGCTAACCTTTTCCTGTGATTACGACATCTATCATCATGAAGATGCTCTTTTCGCCATTGACGGTAAATATTACTGTAAAGTCGAAAAGTACATCAATTCTATACATCCTAACTACCGGGAACATATGCGTGACGTGTTCAATGAACTCTTGTCAGGCAAACGCAAGGAATTTCACGAGGAGTACCTCGTGCATTGGTACAATGACCGGGAATACGAGTGGATCAACAAGCAAGGAACCGTTTATGAATATGACAGCGCGGGCAAACCGAAAACCATTATCGGGTCAAGTATCGTGATCACGGAACGCAAACAAATGGAACAAAAGCTATTACACGCCAAGGAACAGGCAGAGGAAAGCAACCGTCTGAAATCCGCATTCTTGGCAAACATGAGCCATGAAATCCGGACTCCACTCAACTCGATCGTGGGCTTTTCCGAGATACTCGCCATAACCGAAAATGAAGCGGAAAGACTGGAGTACATCAAGATTATTAAAAACAACAATAACCTGTTGCTACAATTGATCAACGATATTCTTGATCTTTCTAAAATTGAAGCGGGAACACTGGAATTCGTGTACTCGGAAGTAGATATTAATAATCTCATCGAAGAAATTGCTCAAGCCACCCAACTTAAAATGATGAATCCCGATGTCACGTTCAGCGTGAAAGAACGTTTACCGCGATGTATCATCAAAACGGAACGTAACCGCGTGTCCCAAGTCATAAACAACTTCATCACGAATGCCATCAAATTTACCCACCGGGGAAGTATCAAACTCGGTTACAAGCTATCGTCACCCGACACGCTCTATTTTTACGTGTCCGACACGGGTTGCGGCATCGCCCCCGACAAAAGAGAAAAGGTGTTCGATCGCTTTATCAAACTGAACAACTTCGCTCAAGGGACAGGACTTGGATTAGCCATCAGTGAAATGATTATCACGAAATTAGGCGGTGAAATAGGCGTCGAATCTGAAGAAGGCCAAGGTTCCACGTTCTGGTTTACCTTGCCGTATGTTCCACTGAAATAAATTTATTACCTTTGGGGGATAAAGAAAACGATTAATCATGAAGAAAATTGCCGCCATTCACGACCTGTCTGGCTACGGAAGGGCTTCATTAACCGTGGCCATCCCCATACTGACACACATGGGATTCCAAGTTTGCCCCCTTCCCACCGCCATACTCTCCGCTCATAGCGAATACAAGGATTTCCGCTCGTTGGACCTGACCGATTACATGGAAAGTTTCATCTCTCACTGGAAAGAGCTGCAACTCCAGTTTGACGCCATTTACACGGGGTACTTGGCTTCCGTGAAACAAATGGGCATCGTCAGTGATTTCTTCGAACATTTCAAGAATGACCAAAATTTCATTCTCGTCGATCCCGTACTAGGAGACCACGGGGAATTATATTCCAGCATGACACCCGACATGGTGGAAGGGATGCGTAAACTATGTTCCCAAGCAAAGGTGATCACCCCGAACTTGACGGAAGCCGCCTTTTTGCTAGGCTACAACCCGCGGCAGGAAATCTCCGTGGAAACCGCGATACAATGGAGCAAACAGCTGAGCGAACTCGGCCCGGAACACGTGATTATCACCTCCGCCCCCGGAAGCAACGCAGAGAACGTGGCCACGCTCGCTTACAACCGATTGGATCAACGAACTTGGCGAGTGTTGTGTGATTATATCCCGGCCTCGTATCCCGGCACGGGCGATGCCTTCGCCAGCGTGATCACCGGCTGTATGCTCAACGGAGACAGTCTCCCGGAAGCCCTCGACCGGGCCGTACACTTTATCAATATGGGAATTAAAGCCACCTTCGGTTACGCTCACAATCCTCTTGACGGCATGAACCAAGAAAAAGTACTCCACTACCTCAACGAACCATTACCTTATTACAAGTATGAACTCGTTGAGACAATTGAAAATTGAAAATGGAGAATTGAAAATAATATTTAAACTTATTACATGATTAAAGCTATCATTATTGATCTGGATGGAACCACACTTCCTCGTAACTGGCACCAGATAAGCGAGGAGAACCGGGTTGCACTGGAAGAGGCGGGCCAACAAGGCGTGGTTCGCATCCTCGCCACGGGACGTTCCGTGTTCTCTCTCAACAACACGCTACCCGAAGGCCTTCCGGTGGATTACATGGTATTTTCTTCCGGGGCCGGCATCATGCGCTGGGATAACAAAGAGATTCTTCTCACCCGGGAATTATCGGCCGAAGAAACACTGGACATCGCTACCCACCTCTGGAAATACGATATAAATTTTACCATACAGCAAAGAATTCCCGACAACCATCATTTTTATTACCGAAATATCTCCTCTCTTCACGAAGATTTTCGACGTCGTATCGAGAATTATCCCGGCTTGGGAACTCCCATCTCTTCAACCGACGAGATACAAGGCGGGGCCACTCAATTTCTTGTTATCCTAGACGCACAACAACTTCAACTTCACGGGGACATTCAACAAAAATTATCAACCTATTCCGTGATCCGTTCCACGTCCCCCATCGACAACCAAGCCATCTGGACCGAAGTTTTCGCTCCCGATGTCAATAAAGGTACGTCTTGCCAGCTACTCCTTGATCAGCTAGGTATTCATTACGATGAATGTGCCGGACTCGGGAATGATTATAACGATCTTGATTTTCTCAAACGTTGCGGTCACCCGTTCATCGTGTCCAATGCCCCGAAACCACTACGGGATCAATTCGATAACATGCCCGCGGACGAAGATAACGGACTTGCCGTTTTCATCCGGCACGCTCTAAACTTGTAAACATGATTTATAAACCGAACTTCTTTGTCATCACCGGGGGACCCGGTGTTGGCAAAACGACCTTACTAGAGGCATTGGCCAAACAAGGTTTTCCGTATGTTCCCGAAGTAGCACGGGAGATTATCCGGGAACAAGTCGCCCGAAACGGGAACGCCCTCCCTTGGGCAAATATACCCGCTTACACCCACCTCATGCTTTCCCGCTCCGTGGAATCCTTCGAACAGCACCAAAAACAGGAATCTGTTCTTTTCTTCGACCGGGGTATCCCCGACACCCTCGCTTACGTACACCTCACCCATCAATCCCCATCTCCCGAACTCCAACATACCGTTCAAGATTTCCGCTACAATCCGCAGGTATTCATCCTTCCCCCCTGGCCTGAAATCTACGAAACCGATTCAGAACGCAAACAAACCTACCAAGAAGCCGTCGAAACCTACGATGTTATGCTCGTCACCTACCAACAACTAGACTACATTCCTATAATCGTCCCTAAAGGTACTCCGGAAGAGCGTGCAGAATTTGTTATCAGCGTACTAAAAAAGCATACCACCAATCGTCCATGATGATCTCGTCAACGGGAAAAACGAAAGATGGTATTAACCGAAATAATTACTCTGTATCAACAACATCCGTTCTATAAATATTTACAATCGGACGAGGACAATTTCAGTTGACTACAAATTGTAGTCAACTCATGACCTTTCTTTTCGAGACGAGTTTTTAATACATTCCTGTGTTTCCTTGGATTAGACCTATCTGTTAACACCTTAATTATAGAAAATATTTTCTACAAATTACCACCTATTTTAGCAAGCATTCTACAATAATAAAATTACCCTTTTTATAAATCAAAAAGGTGTGTCGCCAAGCAACACACCTCCTACATATAGTTCAATCTCTTTCTCTTAAATCACCCCTTTGGCAGCAAGCAATTCTGCCATCTGTTGTTGCAACTTCACGGCCTCTTCTCTCGCTCTCACGGCAAAATTTTCGGTCTTATCCGCAAAGATAATCCCGCGAGAAGAGTTCACGATTAACCCGCAATGGGAGTTCATACCGTATTTTGCGACCTCTTCCAAACTACCGCCTTGCGCTCCCACTCCCGGAACCAACAAGAAATGATTCGGAACGATTTCACGGATACCGCTTAACATTTCTGCTTTCGTGGCCCCAACGACATACATCATATTCTGGTCATTTCCCCACTCTTGAGATTTACGCAAAACCCGTTCATACAATTTCACGCCATTCTCCTCAAAGAATTGGAAATCAAAAGCGCCTTTATTAGAAGTCAAAGCTAATAGAATCACCCATTTCCCCTCGTATTTTAGGAACGGGGTCACAGAATCCTCTCCCATATAAGGAGCCACCGTGATAGAATCAAATTCCATCGTCTCCAAGAAAGCACGAGCGTACATCTCGGATGTATTTCCAATGTCCCCGCGTTTAGCATCGGCAATCAAGAAGATCTCGGGATATTTTGATTTGATGTATTTCACCGTTTTTTCCAACGTAATCCACCCGGAAACCCCGTTACTCTCGTAAAATGCGATATTAGGTTTATAGGCAATTGCCACATCTGCCGTTGCATCCACGATAGCTTTATTAAACTCGTACACGGGGTCCTCCGCTCCCATCAGGTGTTGAGGTAATTTCTTTATATCTGAATCCAAGCCCACGCAAAGGAAGGACTTTTTCTTTTTTACCTGTTCAAATAACTCGTTATAAGTCATACCTTCTAACTTTTATCTTTTAGTTTTTAACTTTTATCTTTAAAATCCGCTTTCCTTCAATTTTTCCGTGTTCTCCTCGATCTGCAATTTCTCGATAATTTCGCCCAACTCGCCATCCATAACGGCAGCCAAGTTATAAAGCGTCAGATTGATACGATGATCCGTCACACGTCCTTGCGGATAATTGTAAGTACGAATCTTGGCGGAACGATCACCCGTGGAAACCATTGTTTTCCGTTTTGTAGCTATCTCGTCTAAATATTTCTGATGCTCGATCGCGTAAATACGAGAGCGCAACTCGGTCATTGCTTTCGCCAAGTTCTTCAACTGCGACTTCTCGTCCTGACAAGTCACCACGATACCCGTGGGAATATGCGTCAAACGGATAGCGGAATACGTCGTGTTCACGGACTGCCCCCCGGGACCGGAAGAACAGTAAGTATCTTTCCGAATATCTGCTGGATTCAACACCACATCCACTTCTTCTGCCTCCGGCAGTACAGCCACCGTGGCCGCAGAGGTATGAACCCGTCCTTGAGTCTCTGTTGCCGGAACACGCTGTACGCGGTGTACTCCCGACTCGTATTTCATAATCCCGTAAACACCGTCACCCGTGATGTTCGCCACAATTTCCTTGTATCCCCCGGAAGTTCCTTCACTGTAATTGGTTATTTCTATTTTCCAACGTTTGGACTCGCAAAATTTCGTATACATACGGAACAAATCCCCCGCGAAAAGACTGGCCTCGTCACCCCCGGTTCCAGCACGAATTTCAAGAATCACGTTCTTTGAATCCTCCGGATCAGCTGGTACCAACAACATTTTCACCTTCGACTCCAATTCGGGAATCTTGGCATCCAGCTCCTCGATCTCCATCTCGGCCATCTCTTTCAGTTCCTTATCGGTCTCCGTGTTTAATATTTCCTGTGCCTCATCATAAGAACTCACCGCACGTTTCAACTCGTCTCCCGCCTCCACGATCTGTTCCAGATCACGATACTCTTTATTCAACTTCACAAAACGATTCATGTCCTGTATCACCTCCGGGTCGGTTATCAACTGCCCGATCTCACGGAAACGAATATAAAATGTCTCTAATTTCTCTAATAGGGAATTGTCGCTCATATATATATCTAAATTATAATCGAACGCGAATTTAATAAATTATTAATAGCTTTCAAAAGGATTCTATTCCACATGACAAGGGGCAGCTCGATAAACGAACTGCCCCGGATCAATTTCAGACGTCATACTCTGAACACAAACTAGAAAACATACACTATAGTTTGTCCTTCAACGCATTGTTTAATTTGATAAGAAGAGCCTGATAATGTACTTTCGCGTTTCCGGACATTCCTCCTATTTTACTTCTTAATAAATTCCGGGATTTCACGGCCATATCCTGCAAATAGGCCTTGGAATCGTCAATTGCCGTCGTGGCAACCGTTCTCTGCCAACCGTAACCGGGAGTTCCGAACTGATCGGCCACCATATTTGAGGCCACGTATCCCCGGCCATATTCTTCATCAACCGCACGGAACTGGTCGGCAAAACGACTGATCAAACCACTCTCATCCAACCCGTAAGCCACGATCTCGTCAACAGAAGGTACAAAACCAAAAGGAGAGGCGCTTTTCTTGGTACCGCCATCATTCAATGATGCACAGACCATATCCACCATCGTATTTTGCAAAATCTTGTCTCCCTCTGTCAATGCCTTCCCTTGTAACAAGTTACTCCACGTACCATTATAAAGATCCGTCATAAACTCATTAATCGAGTAAGGAGAGGATGCCACGTGAGAAGAAAGAATCACGTTACCGATCAATCCCTGAATATCCCCGGCCACTCGACTCCGAACGATTGCACTCCCGTCAACACTTAACGGGAAGTGAGCCTTCAATTCCGCATTATTCAACCAATCCATGGATTTAAACTGTTTCAACACCCACGCCATAGATGCTTTCTGACGAGCTTTCGGCACAGCCTCATAACGCTTACCCGGAGTACCTTCTTTCACTTCTGTCAGATAGATTCCCCCGATATTATACATCACGTTCTTCAGATAACGATAATATTGTGTCATAATCTGACCATACAGGGCCTGACGGTGAGAATAATCCGGATCGTCTTTAATCCATCCTTGCAAATTGGAAAGAATATACTTCAGATTCTTCACACCATACTCGCTGGCTTTCATCGGGTCATCACCCAAGTCTTCCTCGATAGCACTCGGGTCATAACGGCTTTGTATCTGTTGGCGACCATAACGATAAATCGGGTCTCCCGCATGTTCGTCCACCCATTGTTCCACGATAGGTTGTTCCTCCCACTCGTCTCTCGTTCCGGGAATATATTGATAATTCCATTTAATCAAGAACTCGTCATAAACACCCAAATTCGGGGGAGTCAATTTCACGCCCTTATCCCCGGGTTGCGCCACGTAATTGAAACGAGCGTAATCCATGATACAAGGTGTCGTCCCGTATTTTTGAGTAAACGATGCAGAACGCAACGAATCAACCGGGAAAGCTGCCGAAGAGGCCATGTTGTGCATGAATCCCAAGCAATGACCTACTTCGTGTGCCACCACGTAGATCAAAGAGGCTTTCACCACGTCATCCGGCAATTTCTTGCCTCTCACGGAAGGATCAAGTTGGGCGGTCTGCACGAAACGCCAGTTGTTGATCAACTGGATGATATTACCGTAAACCAACACAGACGCATTAATAATCTCACCCGTCGTCGGGTCTGTCCAAGAGGGTCCCATTGCATTAGCCGTGGAATTAGCCACGTAACGAATACAGGAATACTTCAAGTTATCCGGGTCAAAATCGGGATCATCCTTCGGGAAATCCTTCGCAACCATCACGTTTTTAAAACCGATTTTCTCGAAAGCGGCGTTCCAGGTAGTCACCGCCTGACGAATCGGTTCTTTCCACAATTCTGGGAAAGCGTCATCCACGTAGAACACAATCTGTTTCACGGGCTCCACCAGCTCGCCCCGTTTGTAAGCCTCCACGTCCTTCGGTTCCAATCTCCAGCGATGAGCCACGGAATAATTCCCGATTTCATCCTCCTTCGTGATAGAAAGACGGGTTTTCGTACTGTTGAAAATCCCCACGCGGGAATCCGAGATTCGGGGAATCATCTTATCTTCCGGCAAAAGCAAGATCGAACGAGTCACCGTGGCCGTGAAAGGATAATCATCCATCAATTTCATCATACCCATCACGCTCAACGACACCCCGTAAGACATCACCGTCTTCACGCTCAGGTTATCATCGAAAGCCTTGATCTCGTCCAAATAAGATGCCTCTTTTTTAAAAGAAGAAGAGATTTTCACCATTCCCCCCATCATGGCATCCGCAAAAAAACTCAAATCTTTCACGTTCGTAGTGAACAATGTGGTCATGTCAATCACCACGGCCGTACTGTCCGGGTTATACGCCTTGACGTCATAGGCATACAAGATCGGGTCACCATACACGTTATTCATCGCCTTCTGCAAATTATCGGTCGTCACGCCCGTTGACACGTAACGCAGGAAAATAGAACTGTCCCGTTTCGTGAATTTCAGATGCAAGGGATTATTCGCCTTGTAACCGATGTCACAAAATTCCGGAGAAGTCACGTTCGTCACGGTTGACGCCAGTAATATCTCACGCTCCATATACTTCAAGGGTATCTCGAAATACAATTTACTGCCTACTTTATGCAACGTGATAAAATCACTTTTTGAAGTCTCCACGTTCTTCCCCTTCAATAACTTCTCGTAAGGACTTACTTTCTTGGGAGCCGGCAGGGTTGCCGTGGCGGTCCCTTTTTTCTTTTTCTTCTTACTCGCCGCGTACAGGTCTGACGACAACGGCATGACAATAATCATTGCCAACAATACAATCATCCATTTTTTCATACATACTGTTTTAAATAATTCGTGTTTCATAAAACACCTTTTTCTTGTTATAGACTAAAAAAGTCAAAACGGTTGACAAGAAGAGTCTCTTTTTCAATTAAAAAAAGACGCCACTTTTTCCTTCAATGCCTCACCTCTCAAGTCCATGGCCACGATCCGACCTTCTTTATCCAACAAATACATTTTCGGAATTCCCGTCACGTTGTAAATCTTCGCCACCGGACATTCCCATCCCTTTAAAGAAGAGACGTGTATCCAAGGTAGGTCGTGCTTTTCAATGGCATTCACCCACGCATCTTTCTTGTCGTCCAACGACACACCATATATCTCGAACCCTTTGTCCTTATATTGCTCATAAACCGCTTTCACATTCGGCACCTCTGCCAAACACGGCCCACACCAAGATGCCCAGAAATCCAGTAACACGTACTTGCCTCTCAATGAAGATAGCTTAACATACTTTCCATCCGGGGCCATCAAATCAATATCGGGAGCAATGCCACCTACGTTGATCGAGCGTAAGCTTGTCATTTTTTCCTTGAGCAACTGTCCCGGATAGGAGGCTTTCACGTCCGGGGTCAGATTGTTATAATAGCGCTCCACGTCTTCAAAAGGATATTCCCTAGCAATGAAGTCCCCGATCACATACGTGATCGCCAAGCTATTACTGTTCGAATCCACGAAGTTTTTGATCCTTTCATCAATCGCTTTTTTCATCATCTCCACCGCTTTATACGTGGAATCCAGTTTCACAGAATCATCTTTTACCTGTACCATCGCAAACATACCGGCCAATCCCATCATGCTTTTTCCCAAAGAAAATCCCGGGCCGTACGGAAAATTTCCTGTTCATGACTTCCCTTGATGGTTACCTTGTAAGCATCAATCTTCTCCCCATTTTTATTCGTCATCTGTGTTGCAACCACCCCGATCGGTTCCCCGTCCAATAAAACCTCTTGTTCATCCTTTCCAAGTGCCAGTATATGTTTATCCACTTGCGGGATGGCCCCCGTCATCTGAAACTGATTATCTTTCACGATAGCAGAATCCATGATCTGAAACTGCTTCTCCCCGAGTTCTTTTTTCAAATACACGACCTTTCCACTCCCGTTCTCCCATGTTCCCGAAATCGTGTAAGTCTTTTCCCGGTTACATCCCATAACTAACAAAAGCACGGCACATAACCCATAACACACATTTTTCATCATACTTCCATTTTTATAATACGACATCATTATCATTCTTCGTACGAAACATATCACTTCATGCCGACTTTAGCATGGAACTCATTCATTCTCCGGAGATATTCTGCATCAACCTCGGCCTGCATCTTCTCATCTTTAAACGTCTCTTTTATATCCGCAACTCGCAACTTGTAACGTTCCTCATATTTCTTCGCATACTCTTCACTCTTTTTCTTATCCCCCAAACGATAGTACCCGATAGCCAAAATATCATAATCGTTTTCCGTGAAAAGAGTCACTTTACCATTACTTCTCTCGTCCGCAACCTCCTGTTTCTTTTGTACAAGCGCCAGATATTTCCGGATAATCTCTTTCTGCGTTTTAGCATCAGCATATTCAATCATATACTTGTACATGGCCGGACGGAAAACATACTCGTCTCTCGTGGCCAGCAATACCTTATCCGCATCAAGGATCGCATCAAGAACCAGAATATCCCCTTCCATCCGTACATCATTAATGGCAAGCTTAGCATACATTTCACTGAAACCTCTCACCGCGGACCCCTGCAACAACTTTTTCAACTTTTCTTCTTTCGCCTTCATCAAGGCCAACGTGTCAGCATTCGTGTTCGCAAGCGTCACGTTCACGATCTCCCGTACGGCATCCGACATTGCCCTTTGCAAGCGTGATTCTATATCATAGCGATTCATCTTGAGCCGGTACTGATACTTGTCCAAGTTCTTGACAACATACTCATACCGTGTTGAATAAGCATCATCCATGTAAGGCAGATACATTTCAAACAACTCTTTACTCATCAATGAATCCAACGGCATGGACTCAATATACTCCCTCACCACTTTTTCTTTCATCTCTTGATCGTACGCCACGTCAAGAGCCTTACAATAATTTTTTATCAACTCCAACGAACGTTCTCCCGCATCATACCGTTTCTGGAATACAGCCAACGTCTTCCCGTCCAATCCATCCTGCAAAGCCGCAATAAGAGCATCCGGTTCCGTGTACCCGACCACCTTATGAACGATACTTTCATCAGCAGGATTAATCACCAACATCGTCGGGAATCCCGGTATGTTATTCTTGTACTTTTTGTACAGCATGATTCCCTCCCCTTTTTCCATATCATACTTACAGCACACGAAATGAGAATTCAAGAATTCCCCAACTTTCGGTTGCGGAAATACATTCTGTGCTAATCCCTTACACGGTCCACACCAAGAGGTATAACAATCCATAAAAATCATCCGATTCTCCTTTACAGCCTTCGACTTCACGGCATCCCACGATTCATTTTCCATAAAGACTGTCTGAGAGTACGTGAGGCCTGTTATAAACAGGCTCACGCATAAAATAAATAGTTTTTTCACGTTTATACAATTTATCAAATTAATTCATCATTTTTCTCCTAATTCTGGAATATCCCAATTCAAGTGTTTCTTACAATATTCCTTAACTAATCTTTCATTCACCAGAACATTATCACTTTGTGAACGGATTTCGGCTTTTTCTTCCGCCGATGCGTACATAATATACCCCACGTAAGCAGCAAAGGCATCCAGACAACTCGATTTACCATACCACTTGTAAATCATTGCATAAAACCCTGTTCCATTCTCTTCGTCATCATAACCATCCATTAAGGTCGCAGAAGAAATTGGTCCCGGACTCACAAGACCATCTGTATAAGGACCTTGATACTTACCTAAATAATCATTATAAGCCCAACCATCTTCATGATCACCAACAAGATAATCATAATAGAAATAAGCAAAAGCATCCCATGCATCACTATTTTTATCTTCAAAAGCATCAGGATTCGGTAAATTTTTCAATGCTTCATAAAAAATCAATGCCGTCCATTCACGTTTTAAAGTTTCTTTATCTGTTTTATCAAATTCAGGACCAACAGGGGCTAAAAGCAAATAACGGCTACCGTTCCACCCATAAGCGGACTCCTCAAATTCCTCTTCTATACCGGGATAATCTTCTTTTGAAGTATAATCCAGACCATCCTCCAACTCACAAGAATGGAACACTCGTCCTTCAAAAGCAATATATAATCCTAAATATTCATCAAGAATGCTAACAGGCATATTTATCATCACTTCATTCTCCAAGAAATCCAGAGCCTTAACGATGTATTCGGCATTAGCCTCCTCGTATTCATAATCAAGAGCACTTGATGTCCAGTTCTCACTTCCGGTCCACGTATAAAACAAATCATTAGCAGAAACATTATATTGACACCATATCCCATATTTATCAAAAAACTCTTTCATCCGCTTCCCATAAACTGTCGATTCATCAAATGAAGGTTTATCGGGAAGCAAAACATCAAAATTCGAATCATCACTACGATCACAGGCCATGGCCGTCACCATAATGCATAGCACTAATATATATTTAAATGTTTTCATCTCTTTCCTATTAAATATTCATTAATTTTCATTTCTAGTAGGACGGGAATTAGGGACCAAATTAGGCGATTGATTACGTTCTACAATTGGGAAATTTAATATAAAAGCGGGATCTTTTTCCTGTAATGTAAACGTAACAAAGGCATCACCACTTGTTCCTCCATAGTTATAACGATGAGTCACTTGTTTTTGTCCTTGTCTCCGCATATCCCACCAACGATGGCATTCCTCAAAACACAATTCACGACGACGTTCGTCCCAACAGAATTGCACAAGAGCATCATTAGAAACAAAATCACCCAAGCTTAACGCCGTATAAGGGTTAATTCGTTTCTCACGCAAAGAATTCAAATACACGATAGCTTTCACATTATCCCCCGCAGCATTTCGACGAGCATAAGCTTCTGCTAAAGAGATATACACCTCACCAGTACGAAAACATTGCATTAACATATTTTGTTTATCATACTGTGGATCATATTTCAATGTTTTATACGTATTATAACTATCCGCATAAGAAGACGAAGTCTTTTTCACTGGCGGTATAAACCAGTAAAGTAAGCGTCGATCTCCCGTTTTAGCCGTCTCATCAGTATCATACATCTCGATAAGTGTTTTTTGTCCCGGATAAAAAGATTGTGAAGATGTCGCAATCCAATACCCGGCAGTATATACTCCATACTTCGCAAAAAGCCCGTAAAATGTTTTACCTGTACTATTAGATGTCGGAGCGGTATTAAAATTCCAAATAATCTCGGGATTATCCGCACGGAAAAAATTAATCACGGCTTTATCCGTACTACCATAAGTTGAACTAGTCGCTTTAGTTTCGCTCGTGATATCTTGCAACTCTGGCTTACGCCCCACCAATTCCTCTCCATACGTTATGGCATTATCCCAATCTTCCATAAACAAATAAATTCGAGTAGCAAGTGCAAGGACAGCATCATAACCAATGGTAAAATAATCACCTGTTGATTTATCTTTCAAATTTTTAATCGCATTTTCTATATCTGAAGTCATCTGTCCCCAAATCTGAGAAATCGTTGCCCTACTAGGAGAAACGATAGTTATATCCGGTTCTAATACCAAAGGCACACACATATCACTCGGTTGGGCTTCATTATACGCTTGTCCATACAAATTCGCCAAATAGAAATAGGCCATAGCACGTGTAAAATAGGATTGTCCCAATAAAATTTCCCGATCCTCATTTTCACCTTCCGCATTTATGGCTCCTTCAAGACAAAGATTTGCAAGCTTCACTTGTTTATATAGATAAAGATAAGCCTCATCCGTAAAATTGTCATTCTCTATCTCAGATTGCCAAGTATAAATATCTCCATAATGAGTCACATTATCAGAGGTAAACGAATAATCAGAGAAACGAGAATAGCTTTCTTGAAATTCGGCATCATCAGTCATAAATAAGACCCATTTAGTCTTTTCATACAAATCCTTAAAATAACCATCACCTTGTAACAACTCCTTATAATGTTTCACGGTTTCCGGAACAATTAAATTTTGAGAAGAACGTTCAAGGAAATCATCACAACCGACTGTTATCCCAATGAACATGATAACAATGAATAATTTATATTTCGCTTTCATATGACCACATTTCAAAAAGTTATGTTCAAATTTAAAGTATAAGTTCTTGTCAACGGCGTTGTTGCAAAAGCCGCTTCCGGATCTGAACCTTCCCACCGTTTATCAGCCCAAGTGAACAAATTGGTTGCTTGTAATCCTATCGCACAATCCGTTATATGCCACTTGGAAACGAATTTTCGAGGTATCAAATAGTTCAATGACAAACTTCTCATTTTCAAGAAATCAGTCTTTGCCACCCGAACCGAAGATTTATCATACATTGTCGTTCCGGCCACCTCATCTTTTCCCGAAACATAATATCTATGTGTAAGTTTATTATACACCCTGCTATTATAAAGTACAGGCATATCCGTTTTATCCTCATCCCCGGATTTCCGCCAACGCATCGCATATTCCTTGGACACATTTGTCATGGGATTAAACACGTAATTCCAGTTACTCCCGTAAATATTCGAGAGACGATTCACCCCACCAAATTGGTAAGTAAAAGTTCCACTTAAACGCAAGCCTTTCCAACCGACACTAATATTAATACCACCTTGACTAGGAGCCGTCATCACCCCGGATTTTACAAGATTTACTTCATCTGCCCAAAGAGAGTAATTCGGGTTATCTTCTCCATCATCATTAATAAAAGAAGTATTCCCATGTATATCACGGAATACCGGATAACCTGTTTCATGATTTAACCCAACAAGATCATACGAATAAAGTGTTCCCAAAGGTTTCCCGACAATCAATGCATTACCTGCCAATTTATCATCATTAGTGACCGCGTGTTCATTGGCTTCAACAAGCTTGTTTCTATTGTAAGAATAATTAATGCCTAAAGCGATATCCCAGTCTTTTGTTTTCAAAGGGATGAAGGTTGCTCCAATTTCAATCCCGCTATTATCCACTCTCCCGGCATTAATCTTGACAGTCTGGATTCCGTTAGTTTGCGACACGTTTTTAGTCATAACCATATCAGTACCTCGTTTTTTATATACATCCGCCACGACTGAAATCCGATTATCCAACAAAGACACATCCAATCCGATATTATACGATTCTGTTTTTTCCCAGCGTAAATCCGGATTAGGCAAATAAGCTATAGTAGATTCATTATGTTCCGTTATGGTATTTTGAGAGCCCACTTTTATCACTAAATCCGGCGATGTTCCGCTATCCACGTTTCCCTGAATCCCATACGAAGCTCGTACAGCCAAATAAGAAATAATATCATTATCCTTCAAAAAGTTTTCATTACTCAACGTGTATTTTCCAGAAACAGACCAGATAGGTAAAAAACGATACTTGGGATTGGAACCAAACTGATTAGAACCATCCATACGTAAATTTCCATTCAACACGAATTTATCTTTATATGAATACGATCCAGTGAAAATCCACGACACATAATTCTTCGTTGATTTTGTCAATACCGGATTAAGAGTTCCCCCGGTAAGCAAAGATACATATGCTGTCGTTATAGCAGGATTAAACGTCTCTCCACGATCCGGTAACCAACCATAATATGTACCAGACAAACCATCCGTCTTTATTTGGCGAATCTCGGATACTGCCATCAAATTTATCAAATGATCTTCCTTTATCACGTAATTAAATTCCAATGTATTTTGCACTGTATAGGTATCTGACTGTGATGTGTTTTTATCATAAATACCACCTGTCGGGATTTTTGAATCATCCTTGATTTTATCCTTTGTTTTATCTCCTTCCGCAGGTACGTATGTTTCATAAAAATCCAAATTATAACCTCGCTCATTAGTCACATAATAAGAATTATCCGTTGCCCAACTTTTCTTCATCGAATGACTATTCTGATAGGATAAATGCAGTTTATATTTCAATCCACCCCAGATATTCCATTCCAAATTCATCTGTGAAGATATTGAATTCACTCGTCCGGATTGTCCCGTTTCACCCATCTCGTTAAGAATATTATAATAGATATAATTTCCCCAATCCCGATAATAACGATTATACGTGTCATAAAAATATAATGACCCATCTTCATTATAACAAGGTATCGCCCGAGACGTGTTATAAGCATAAGTATTCGGATTCACCGAAGAATGAAAGCCAAGCGTATTCTTGGTAGAAACATTAGCTTGAAAACTTAAATAAAGCTTCTCTTTTAGCAACCAAGAATTAAGTTTAGCAGACATCGTAAAACGGCGACTATAATTTTTTATTGCCGTACTCTGTGTATCATCATATCCAACAGACATATAATAACGAGTTCCCTCATTTCCCCCGCTCAAACTTAATGCATGAGTATGAGTAAACGAGTTGCGGAACAAAATATCATACCAGTCAGTATTCATATCAGCCAACTTTTGTACACCTTCTGCAAATTCTTCATACGTGATTTTACGAGCCAACCAATCTATATAAAACCCTTCATAGCCATAATTTACAGGCATGGAATAATAATATGAGTTATCTTCTATAATCTCTTTCGAAAGTTGTAAACGTTCCGTGGCGTTCATCCTCTCTAAATCACTATAGGCCATGCGTTGGTTAATCGCGTAACTTCCCGAATAAGAAATCTTTGGCGGACCTGTTTGCCCTTGTTTGGTCGTAATAACGATAACTCCGTTAGCAGCTTGTACTCCATAGATTGCCGTAGCTGAAGCATCCTTTAGCACTGTGATCTTATCAATATCATTCGGATTAATTCCAGATATGGCATTCCCCACGAGATAAGCGGCATCATCACCATTCAAATCCGTCATATTAATCTCGCCCATGTCATCCTCGGTCAAAATAATTCCATCTAACACCCATAACGGGGCTCGGTTACCCAAAATAGACGACGTACCACGAATTCGAATCTTGGCTGAAGCCCCAGGATCTCCAGAATTAATAATCACATTCATACCAGTAATCTGTCCCTGCAACATATTTTCTATACTAGGGACACCCCCTAATCTTACCTTTGCCGCATCAATAACACTCACGGAACCTGCTACCTGCGATTTCTTCAAATTTTGATAACCCGTAACCACCACCTCATCCATTTCCAACAAATCTTCTTCCATAGTAATCACCCAATCTCCCTTTTTCGGACGATCTTTATAGGCGATCGTCTTGGATTTCATGCCTACAAATGAAAAAACGAGTTCCACGCGTGCCGTTGTATCCGGAACCAAAATAAAGAACACGCCATCAACATTAGTAACAACTCCTGTCGTCGTTCCTTTTATCAAAATAGTTACTCCCGGGATAGGCTTTTTATCCTTATCAATTACTTTACCACTGGCCACGGTCGAATGATTCTCTTTTTTTACTTGAGAGAATTCCTTTAACTTCGGAGAAATTACCACAATTTGATCTTCAATGACATACCAAAGTTGCGTTCCTTTTAAACACTCGGCCAAAACCTCCTGCAAATCTTTATTTTCCACGCTCAAAGAAATCTTTCCCACGTTTTCCAATTCATTGTTACTGTACACGAATTCATACCCGGTAACTTTGGTAATCTCCTTAAGCACCTCTTTAAGAGTTGCATTTTTCATGTCTAAACTCACCCGGACCTGCGAGAACGTGCTTGCAGAAACGGTCGATAGACCCAGAATCAAAATACAAATAAAGACTTTCATAATTCGAAACATTTTCGTAATGACATTAGATCCCCATCCTATGTCAAAATCTCGATTTTTTTCCATAGATTTGTACTGTTTTAATTATTAATAATTTGCCATTCCCCAATGGCAGTTATCTTACACGGGAAATTGTTAGCGCAAGTTCCCGTTTTTCATTCACTCTAACTGCACGACTAGAGTGCGGTCATTCAATTCAAATTTAATATTTGTTGTTAACGCCAATATATTCAACACATTATTAATATTTTCATATTTAGGTAGATTACCCGTAAATCGCATCTGTTTTAATCTCTGGTTCTGAATAAAAACCGTTATATTATACCACCGTTCTAATTTTTTCAAGACCCCCTCTAAGGGTTCATTTTCAAAAACAAACCGTTCATTTTTCCAAGCTATATAAGGCCTTACATCTACTTGTTCAATTCTTAACTCCTTATCAATGCACGTCACTTGCTCTCCGGGATGTAATAACACCCGTTGTTTATCCAACACCACTTCCACAGCCCCACGTACCAACGTAGTTTGTTGATGTTCATCCGGATATGCTTTCAGATTAAAAGCGGTTCCCAATACCCGGACATCAATACCGTTTGTTTTCACGACAAAAGGTTTCAAACTATCTTTCGCTACTTCAAAAAACGCTTCCCCTTCTAATGAAACTTGACGATCCTTCCCCATAAAATGATCCGGATAATGAATTTTTGAATCCGCATTCAAAGTAACCACAGTCCCGTCAGACAAACACAACACAAATTCACCGCCTCGCGGAACCTGTAACGTATGCCATTCCACTTCTTTTATCCGGGTGGTGTCCGCATACACCAATCTCTTACCATCATTCATAAAACTCTCTCCCTCAATCCTAGTACATACCGTATCTTGAGTTGATTCTAACTCGATCACCTCTCCTGTAGCCAAAAATAACATCGCTCTCGAATGCCCATATTCAATAACAGACGAAGTAACATTCTCATTATTCATATCACGTCCTACAAAATACCATACCATTCCCACACAAAACAAAATCATCACAGAAGCCGCACTCACCCGCATCCAATTACCAATTTTTCGACGAGAGACCTGCAATTTAGCTTGAAGTTTTTTCCAATCTTCCACAGAATTATACTTTTGAAATTCCCGTAATCCTCCCTCCACGTAATCAACATTCTGTAATCGCTCAAATAATTTTTGATTCCTCTCATCCAAGCCGAGCCACTCATCAAATTCTTTCCTTTGATCATCTGTCATATTTCCCTTCAAATAAGTCAAAATGGAACGAACAACGTCCCTTCTTCTATATTTTTTAACGATCGTTTAATGATATAAATAATTAGATGATAGATTTTAAAATTTGCACTTACATTAAACTATTAAATATTAGCGCATTAATAAAATATCAACTTGCTCCAAAAGCAATAAAATAGATTGGGATGAAGGCAAAAAAGGAATATAAAAAAACGATCGTTTTTTCATTTACTACTAAAACAGATTAAGTCGGAAAAGGATGACAAAAAAAGTAAATTATTTTTCCATATTTGCTTGGTTCGTTTGTTTATCGAACTAATCGTCATAATATTCTTTGCTATAATAAGCACGAAATTCACCTTCTCTATTCAATCGTGCTCCCGCAATACGCATTTCCCATAGAACATTAAAAACATGACCTGATTGCAAAACCGTTAATGACAATGAACATCTTATATAAAACGATATCTTGCCTTGACCATCAAGAACTGCATCGCTCTCGTTTATCGTACAATCAGAGGTATAAGGACTTAAAGAAACTCGCTCATCACATAGTCTTGCATCATTATTCTCAAGCATACAACTAGAAAAAAAATTGATACAGCAATAGTTATTGATTGGAATTATCCCTGCAATAACCACTTCCCAAGGATCTACAATACACACATCTCCAGTACCAACCACATAATTAACTTCTTCAGCATTAGGAATTACACCTCTTGTCCCTACCAAAATCTCGGATCGTTCATCAATCATAGCGAATAAACCTTCTAACTCATCAAGAGTTAGAACCACGCAAGAATCAGGTAAAACATCCGTTCTGCAATATTGAATTCCATAATTTTGCTTCAATATGGATAAACGATTTTCTACATCATTTCTATCAATAGCATCTTTTGTACAACTAATAAGACCCCAAAGAACAATCCCATAAATAACATTTTTCCTCTTCATGATCATTAAATTTATAGTAATAATTATATTACAGATTTTCTCTCAAAATTATTCCCTTAAGTTTATTTACCAACTAAACTTATCACGATTTCATCATTCCCGAATCTCTTTCATTTTTATTGCATCTACAAAAACCTTATTAAGCCCTTTAAAAGAAAATAAAGAAAGAAGTTCTTGTTTATCGTACTGAATAATTTTAATACAATCAAATACATCGTATCTTCCCAACGAAACCCATTCATCGCTCTCGCTACCAACATCAATTTTCAAATCGAATGTATTTCCTCCATTACAAACAGAAAAATACAATGTCTTATCATCTAAACTTTTTTCATGCCTAGTATCATCTACATTATGAAAAAAAAGTTCATACTTCCCTTGACGAATTATATCTATGGTCCACTCCACCCGTTTATCACCTGTTCCCGCCTCTTTATAATAGGCACTCTGAACCGGAAAACCATAGAACTTCGTGTTGAATCCTACCAACCATTGATTACGATTCTTTTTTCTTTCGCACAAAAAAGGAATATTCACATTATACTTTTCAAACATATCCTGAAGCCAAGTTTTAGTCTCTACAATCTTACATCTTTCATCAACATTATCAACAATAATATCAAGACTATCATCTTGAAAATACAGGGAATCAATATCTCGAATTCCTTCCTTTAATCCCAACTCATGATATACAATCTTCTTGGCCCGAAATCGTTTAACAGACGGTATATTCTGAGACATCGGCATTTCTATCCTATAAGATATACTTGAACTAGTTGTATCATTAACTACAATTTCCTTGCAGGAATGCGCCGGAATCAAATAAAATCCCCCAGGCCTTGTCATAATCACACCAAGCACATCACTCATATTATATATTTTAAAAAGAAAATACTGATTTGCTTGCCATGAATCAATCAAATCTCCAACCCGATAACACTCGGCATCCACTTTGAAAACAGGTAATCTATTGCTATCATATAAATCTGGCAAAATATGGTCGAGATCAACCCCACATTGTTCCATCAAATCCTTACTAAACATCTTTAATTCAACATTCATAAAACGATATTTAGAAAAAAAATCATATATAAAATCATCAAACTTGTCCCTGAATACCCGTGTACATATCAAAGAATATAACTCCCAACCCTTCTTTTTAATGATAAAATGCAATTCCTTAGAAGACAAATTCAGATCATGAATAGCCTCTCTTAAACTATGTCGTGATAAGTAATTCATAGCACGGTATTCATCCATAGGCTCAAAAGATTGCATCAAGCCAAATGAATACCTGGACAACATATTTATCAATATTTCATTAATCATTGGATAATCAACAGACGATACATAATTAAACTCACTTTGTAACATCGACTTAATATTACAGCCGCCATGAGTCAAATTACTATCTAACAACATCTTAAAATGCCATTCGCTTCCATATTTTCTTAATCCCGGATTATATTCTCCATCTATAAAATGTTGATTACAAAGTTTTTCAGTCAAAAAAATCAAACCATTTTGTATTCTTTCACCATCCATCGCATCCGGCTTGGGGAAAGGGTAAAAATCAAGTGGAGTCTCAATAAAGCGTAACCAAGAATAGGGATATTCAAGGTCACTTTTAAGCGCTGTCGAATAATTATATTTAAGTCTCTTCGTTTCAGCATCTATATAAGAACTCATGTTTCTCTTTTCCAGTTTACTTTTAAAATTCAATAAATGTTCTTCCAACACATCAACATCTATACGAAACGAATCCAATAAATATCCATGACTAGGTTCATAATAAATTTCAACCGGGATAGAATCCATCATCACCACTCTTTTATCATATTTTCCCACGCACAAACTGATGCCACTTATAGCGTGTTCATGTTTAAAAATAGTTATTCCTATCTGTTCATTTATTATTTCCCCTTGAGAAATAGCGGTATTTTCCTCATCATGAATAACAACAAGCGAAAAATACGTAAAATCCATATTTCGAAAAAAAGAAAAGCAAGTCGGGGGAACACAAGTCGGATACCACAAAACTTCCGGAGTAAACAATTTATAATTATTTACACAATACGCCGGTTGAGTCCCCAAACTATATATCCCGCGCCTGTTTTCATTCAGACGTTGATATCCCGGAACTGCAAATTGATCAAGATGACACACGTCATTATCAACAATTCCTTCATAACTCACGATAAGATCACAGGTATCTTCCGCTGCAAGTTGCTTATCAACCAAGATCACAGGTCCCTTTCTTTCAAACGACAAATTAACACTACCGTTTTTAATTCCATTTACTGTCAAACCCGGGTTTAAATATAATAACACCGGAATTTGCTCCTCGTTTCTATTTACGATTTTCATTTTACTCTCGACAGCAACACCTTCTTTACCTAAATCACGTAATCGAATTTCATTAGACAATACCCGATTCTTTAAAACATGTTCATATTCAAAATAGAATTGACGATACTCGTTTTTATTTCTCTCGACACGCATAAAATTCCCCATGTAAAAAGCGATAAAAATAACCGATAAAATGAATGGAAACATAGCAAACACAAGCACACTGCGAACTTGATGGATATTATTAGGCAAACGCCTGTAAACAAGAATAGACAATATCAGAAAACAAATACCCATTAACAAATAGATCGTTTGATGCAAAAGAAAACACGTTAACTGTACATGTCCCACAAAATCAGAAAATAAATTAGGAATATAACGAGCAAACGGATCAAATAAATTATTCATCACTCCAGCCCCGCATATCGTCGTTCCCACGCAAAAAAATAACAGAAATAAGATACTTATACCCTGATTATTAATAAAACGAGAAACAAGAATCGACAAACTCAGGAAATAAATTAGCACAGGAAAATTTAATGTTATCCCGTAAAAAAAATAATACGATATATTCAATACTCGAGGATAGTAGATCAGATTATAACATATCATCACGGAATAAATCAACACGTTCACGAGACTAAAAATAGCGACCCGTCCTAGAAATTTTCCAATAATGGTATCACTATTATCCTGTGGGCGAGCCTCTAAAGCTGATATCGTGGTAAATCTCAAACGCCTTAAATCATTAGATACCATAAAAAAGACCATCAACACTTGAACGAAATTGTAATAATAAGCAGTCATGAACGGGATTGAAGAAGGCAATGCCTGAACAACCCACGGCAAATAAAACTCTCCGAATTCAATCTTATCACTCTCTGAAAATGAAATGAAAGTAAAGGATATCGTAGTCAATAATGCAAAAAAAACAAACATATTAAACAATAGGTTTCGCCGTGTTAACTTGATCTCATACAAAGCTTCAAAGATGACATGATGTAGATTCATAAAAAACATTATTACATTTTGTACAATTAAAATAAACTATACAGCAACTCGCCTTCACATATATTTCCCCAACTCATAACATAAACAGCTAAATACTGAAAAGAATGACAAGGAACACTGGGGAAAATTTTCGATTACCTTCGCTCTCTCGTGAAAAAAGAGAAGTATACAAAGCAAACAACGGCTACATCATCCACGACCGCTTCTTCACCATCTGGCTTAGACAACAACCCTATCGATCAAAAAAACATAAATACCACCACCGGATAAAGATGTTGCAACCGCTCCCGCAGATACTTTTTAGCTCGTTGGCGTTGCGTCTTCACAGTTGACTCGGCCACATCCAGTTGCTCGCAAATGGTCTTAATATCCAACATCTCGATATAACTCATCTTGAAAATACGCTGACATTCAGTAGGTAATTCATCAATAGCGGCAAAGATTTCCTCGAAAACATCCGTTTCCACCTGAAAACAAAAAACATCTTCCTCGTCAGGAGATTTCAATCCCAATCGCCGATTCGCCTTCGCACGGACTTGCAATTTTTCCAGATAATTCAATGCCGCATTCTGGACACAATTATACAAGAATGATTTTAACGCCGATTGATTCTCGAATTTCCCCTTGGATTCCCAAAAACGAAGAAACACCTCTTGCACAATATCCCTTGCCGCCTCATCATCTCGCACGAACTTATTGGCGAAATAACATAGCGACGCATAATATTTATGAAATACACTTTCAAATATTTCCGGTTGTTTCACGTTCAGTATATCCACTAATATCTTATTTTAGCCGTTAAACCATCGCGACTCGCCCTACCTCTCGCATCAAAAATACATTTTTCTAACGAGAAACATATAACAAACAAGAAAATTATTTAATCAAAATAAACATGAGCAACAACTACACCTCGTCCCCTACCGCCAATCCCACGCTGACAGAAGCCCGGTTCCCTTTGCTATTCATGGCAAAACCATGTACCACGACATCGCAAACATCCCAACCCGCGGGTAAATCCCAACTCAACTCCCCGGATGCACCCCGAGTTCCCAATGGAATGACCTCCCCATCCCGATCTTCCGTTCGCGAAACCACCCCGTAAAGCAAATCATCACCAAAAGCGTAAGGCATCAATCGTTGTCTCTCCCACCGAAATACCACCCGGTTCTCCCCGGCCTCTAATTTTGCTGATAAAACCGGTGGCATCAACGTACCACCGGAAATTTCCAGTTTCAAGAGATCATAACTCACCTTCAACTCGTCATCCACGAATATTTTCCCCACGTTTGCCTTCACGAAACAATTCAACCCCTCTTTTAGCGAAGAGCAACAAAAGCCTTGCGGCAACACGTGATAAAAATGGCTCCCCACCTCCCGGACTGCCTTCATCCGGGCTCGTTGTTTCAATTGAGCCAAAGACTTTCGGTCCCGTCGATAAATACCTTTCGCCCGAACCACGTTCTGTTCCTTTAAAGCATACAAGGTCACGTTCCCCACGGACTTTCTCGCCCGGTGGAACAAAATGGAATTAAATATAGCCATATGTACTTTACTATTTGTTTATTTTGAAATACTTGCTTGCCGAAAACCGTTTCCGATCCCCGGTCCCGAAAAAACAATATAAATGAGCCGTCTTCCAACTCCCACCGGGTAACTTGACGGGAGCCCAACCATCCTTCCGACAGGCTGTGATCCCGCCAAGCATCACAACCTGAAAAGGATCATCATCAAAAATAGCACCCACCATCAAGCGATCGGACCCTTGAGCCATCAAGGTAAGGGAATTATCCAACCACGAAAATTCCACCCCATCCTCTGACACCGCCTTTATTTCCAGCGAATAAGGTAATTGCTGAATCCCGTGTGCCAACCGTAACAGTGAATAATCAATAAAACCATTCTCCCCAAAGGCCGCAATATTAAAGTGCATGAACAAATGATAACCGGAACGTCGTCCCTCTTCTTTCGCCGCCAAATCATACACCTCCTTTAAAATCCCGCTTTTGACTGATTGATAAAATGCTTGCACGGCAGGGAACTTGGCCCGCTGCCGCAATTGTTTCTCAGTCTGTGGATCACGCACATTCACCGGTTTCCTCCGGGCATACGTTTTTTCCCCAACCGTGTAAACAATCAACCCGTCAATCTCTCCCGAAAAACCTTTCAATAATGAACTATCAACTAACTCCATAACCTCGCTATTATTAATTACACATTCCCCAATCATCAAGCTACATAGCAAAATATCCTCCCATACCACGAATATACAACACGAACCTACCGAAATCCAAATAAAAAGGACAAAAAGATTTATTTTATCGAAGATGAATGCAACATGAATGCAGGATGAATACTCCGTGGTCTAAATGAACTAATTTAAATGGAGATTTTCGAGAAGATAGCCTCGGGACAGGGAAAACCCCTACCGGACCTCATGAATCCCGACCTAGGCAACCCGCGTCACAAATCCTTGAAAAAACGAGCCGTCTCTTCAAGCGTGTGAAAATGAAAATCGGGAAAAAGAGACAACACCTTCGCGCTGGAATAACGGGATTTATGTTGAGACGAGCGAGCCGTTTCCTTCGTGAAAGCCGGTTTCTTTCCCGTGAACAGAGCCACGAAAGCCAGTAACCGCCACGCCAAACCTGTCATCCACGGTGCCATCCGAATACGAGGCGGGCGCTTGCCCACGACACGGGCAATCACGGTAAACAACTCCCGATAAGAATAATTTCCCCCACATAACACGAAACGCTCTCCCCGAATAGCACTGTCTTTCGCCAAACGAATCATCAACTCGCAGACATCCCGCACATCCACGTATCCATTCACGCCTTCCGTGTAGAAAGGCATCCCCTTACTCGCCTGTTCAAACAACTTGACACTACTTCGTCCCCGTAACCCCGCCCCCAAAATAATAGCCGGGTTCACGATCACAACATCCAGTCCTTGACGGACATACTTCCAGACAATTTTCTCAGCCTCCCCTTTACTGCCGGAATAAAGCGAGTGGACCGATCCCGGAATCTCCGGTGTATTCTCGTCAATCACGACGCTCTCGTTGGGAGCGTCCCCCAAAGCGGCAATCGAACTCACGAAACACAGGCGTACCCCACGTTCCAAACAAATCTTACAAATATTTTCCGTCCCCTTGATATTCGTTTCCAGCAAAGTATTCCGATCGCTGCCATTGAAAGAAACCATGGCCGCACAATGATAAACAGTATCCACTTTTTCCACAAACGGGGCCACAGATTCCCCATCCAACACATCCCCAACCACCCAAGTCACCCGGGATATGGCATCTTCCGGTGAATCAAAATAACACGAAAAGAGAGCCATCGTCTCTTCAACGTGGCTCTTATCTCTTTTTAGCGCGATGATCGTCTCACCGCATCGTGCCAAATGACACAACAAATGGCTACCCAGTAAACCGGTAGCCCCGGTGACCATTACTGCCAATTAAACACGAAATTTTGTTTCACATCCGGGTGTAAACTCAAATGCACGGGGCAAGTATGTGCCACACGTTCGAGAATCTTTTTCTCCTTCTCGGAATAACCGTTGGCCGGCATGTTAAAGATCACGTCTATCTCGGCAATACGACGAGGTTCTGCCGCCATCTTCTTGGTAATCTCGATCTCGGCTCCCGTCAAATCAATACCGTTATTTTTAGCATAAATTCCCATGATTGTCATGGCACAAGCGGCCAATGACGTGGAACACAAGTCGGTTGGAGAGAAAGCCTCACCTTTCCCGTTATTATCTGTCGGTGCATCCGTGATAATCTTTGTACCACTCTGCAAATGCGTACACTCCAAACGCAAATCTCCTAAATATTTTGCTTTTACTGTTGCCATATCCTTTTTTCTTTTATGTTTTATTTTTCAAAGATAGTAAATTTCACACAAAATCATCCATCCGAAAGAAAATTTGATATTTTTTCCGGAAATCCGAATTTCTAGCACAATTTTTGATAATACACAAATATCCCTATTGACACTTTTCTTATGCCGGGTGGCTTTTCATATTCCTACCACACCACACACACGACAAAAGCCACCCGGTTCTTTAAAACAAATCGATAGCTTCTTTAATGTATTCTAGACACATCGAGGCCCCGGTAACCACAACCAAATCGAATCGTATTTCCCGATGAATGTTCTTTTTCGTTAGATAAGCGGCACCCGCAGCTTGTAGATTCCTCTTTTTTCTGTAATCCAGCAAATCAAAAAGTGACACATTGTCATCTGCCCGGGTTTTCACCTCCACCACGACCAGCACCTCCCCGTCAAGACACACGAAATCCAATTCCCGATGTCCCACCCGCCAGTTTCTCTCCAAAACCGTATACCCCATATCCAAAAGATACCGGTTCACCTTTTCTTCCCCGTATTCGCCCAGTTTATTATGCCACGCCATAGTACAGTCTTCCCCTAATTTACAGCCTAAAAAGAGTTTCGCAATGTTATATAAATCTATCATAAAAGCAAAATTTTTTAGTCAAAAATCCTATACCCCGCATCGTTTTTAAGATTCAAGTGGTTTATTTCGAGAGAGGTTTATTCCAAAGTAGTTTTGAAATCTGAACCAAAATGCCTATCTTTGTATGGTTTTTGGGAAAAGTAGTAGTTATGGCTAAAAAAAGAGTTTTATTCATTTCTCAAGAGATAGTTCCTTATCTGCCGGAATCAGAAATGGCAAATATTGGAAGATTTCTACCTCAAGGGATACAAGACAAAGGTAAAGAGATTAGAACATTCATGCCCCGTTACGGCTGCATCAATGAAAGACGGAATCAACTTCACGAGGTAATTCGCCTTTCTGGAATGAACCTGATCATCAACGACACGGATCATCCGCTAATCATCAAGGTCGCCTCGATTCAAGCTGCACGAATGCAGGTTTATTTCATCGACAACGAGGATTATTTTCAACGTAAGCACACGATCTCCGACGAAGAAGGAAACTTTTTCCCGGACAACGACGAAAGATCTATTTTCTTCGCCCGGGGAGTATTCGAAACCGTGCGCAAACTAAGATGGGCCCCCGACCTGATCTACTGCCAAGGGTGGTTCACAGCGCTGGTTCCCCTTTACCTGAAAAAAGAATATCATGATGACCCTGTTTTCTCCAAAACGAAAGTGGTATTCTCTACTTATAACGACAAATTTGAGGGAAAACTAGATGAAAAATTCGGGGAAAAAGCGATCACGGAAGGGGTTGCCCGGAAAGACGTGGCACTTTTAAAAGACCCGACATACACGAATATTAATAAATTGGCATTCCAATACGCTGACGGAATCATTTTCAACCACAAAGACGTGGACGATGAACTCCGTACCTTTGCCACCGATCTGAAGAAACCTACCTTGGAATACCCGGGTGAGCAAAGTTACATCGAGGCTTATTCCGACTTTTTCGACAAGATTATTGAATAACAATATAAACAAGCGGCAATGGTTGTTATGCCGCTTGTTTTCATTAATATAAATCATTAAAACATAACATTTATGTGTGGTATTGTAGGATACATCGGGCCCAAAGAAGCCTGTCCGATCTTAATTAACGGTCTGAAACGTCTGGAATACCGGGGATATGACTCTGCCGGAATCGCGTTGATCCATAATAATAACATCCAAGTTTACAAGTGCAAGGGAAGGGTGCAAGACCTGGAACATCACATGGAACTGGAAGACACCAGCGCAACGATCGGTATGGGACATACTCGCTGGGCTACCCACGGGGAACCAAATGACGCGAACGCTCACCCCCATACTTCTATGAACGGTCTTTTCTCTATCGTTCACAACGGAATTATCGAGAATCACGCTTTATTAAAGGAAAAATTACAGGCCAGAGGCTATTCATTCCAAAGTGAAACCGACACGGAAGTACTAGCAAACCTGATCGAGTACATTTACACGAAAGGCCAAGTCAACGCGGAGAATGCCGTGCGTCTCGCTTTGACCAAAGTTATCGGGGCCTATGGACTGGTTGTTTTATGCAAGAACGAACCGGACCAGCTTGTGGTGGCAAGAAAAGGTAGCCCGCTCGTGATCGGCGTGGGTCAAAGCGAATATTTCGTGGCCTCGGATGCAACACCTATCGTGGAATACACGAAAAACGTGATCTACTTAAACGATGACGATGTTGCCATCTTGAAGAGGGACGAAATGATCCTGAAAACGATCAAAAACACCCCTGTTTCATTAAGCATTCAGCAAGTGGACATCGACATCGAGAAAATCGAGAAAGGCGGTTTCCCGCATTTCATGCTGAAAGAAATTTTTGAACAGGTAAATTCAATATACGACACGATCCGCGGACGCGTAAATGCCGAGGCATCGGAAATCTATCTGGGAGGTATCTCCGAAATTATCCCGAAGATGGTCAACGCCCACCGCATTATCATTATCGGTTGCGGTACGTCATGGCACGCCGGAACGGTAGGCGAATACATCTTGGAAGAATTCACCCGAATCCCGGTAGAAGTGGAATACGCATCGGAATTCAGATACCGGAACCCGATCGTGGACGCCAACGACATTGTTATCGCCATTTCACAAAGTGGTGAAACGGCCGACACGCTGGCAGCCATCAAGTATGCCAAAGCACACGGGGCCACGGTTATCGGCATCTGTAATGTCGTGGGATCAAGTATCGCCCGGGAAACCGATGCTGGGGTGTACACTCACGCGGGTCCGGAAATCGGGGTTGCCTCCACGAAAGCATTCACGGCTCAAATATCCGTGTTGGCCATGATGGCCTTACAGATCGGCCACCGCAAGGGAACATTATCCGACGAACTGTACAAAAAATATATCAACGAACTGTATAACTTACCGGACAAGGTGAAAGCGATTCTGGAAAAGAATGACAAGATCAAGGAGATAGCGGCCATTTACAAGGACTCCACGAACGCCATTTACCTTGGAAGAGGTTGTCAATTCCCGGTTGCCCTAGAAGGTGCGCTAAAACTGAAAGAGATTTCTTACATCCACGCGGAAGGTTACCCGGCAGCAGAGATGAAACACGGTCCGATCGCCTTGATCGACGAGAATATGCCGGTTTTTGCCATCGCCACGAATGACAACTATTACGACAAGATCGTTTCCAACATCAAAGAGATCCAGTCCCGGAAAGGACACGTGATCGCTCTTGTCAATGATAACGACGCACAGGTGAAAAAACTGGCGGAACACGTGATCGAAATTCCTGAAACACTGGAATATCTTTCCCCACTTCTGAACGTGATTCCATTACAGCTCATCTCCTATCACATTGCCGTAATGCGAGGCTGCAACGTGGATATGCCGAGAAACTTGGCTAAATCCGTGACGGTAGAATAAAGTTAAAAAGATACCAAAAAACAATCACAATATAGCCGTTTTTTGGTATCTTTTTCTTTCTTTTTAGGCATAGTACCATTGCCATAATATTAGATTAATCTATACTCCAATATAATTTATTCTTATTCCAATAATCCATAACAACATTTGGATTAATTGACTACATTTATCTGTTTATTTAATTGCGTGGATTAACAGATATTTACTATGAATTTCATTCAACAAAAATACTACACGGATAATCTATTGAACGCTTTGCCCGATGGAATTATCACCATGTTACCCGATGGTAAAATTTCTCATATCAACTTACAGGCCCAAACAGAGCTACATATCAACACGTCTTCCTCAAAGAAATATCAAGAAGACAATTTATACATATCCGATCTGTTATCCCTTATGCAACTTGATCAAGACATTTTACCCCGGATTCTCGATGAACTCGAAAAAGGGAAATCAAAAATAGACCTCATGCAGAACACCTGCATCAAAGAGAAAGCCACTCACACGCTTTTTCCCGTGAGTGGGCAGTTCTTTTCTTTTCGTATTAATGATGAAACAGTTGAAATTATCTTCTATTTTCACAATACCACGAATGAACTCACTCAAGAATACATATTGACCACCGCCTTGCGACGTTCGAAAATATACCCGTGGTTCCTAGACATCGATCATGGTGTTTTCGTCCTTGACCCTCGATATTTTGAATATCTAGGCATAGAACCCGGCCCCAACAATTCATTAACCATGGAAGAGTACACGAACATGGTTCATCCCGACGATCGCCAAGCCCTGAATGATGCCTTCGCCATACAATTCAGCGGAAATGTCGTATTCGAAAAACCGGTCCCCTTCCGTCTCTCACGCGGAAACGGACAATGGGAATGGTTTGAAGGACAATCCACTTACATCGGCAGGCTATCCGGATTACCCTATCGTTTAGTGGGTATCTGCATGAGTATTCAAGAACATAAAAACATCGAAGAGACACTAACGGCCGCACTAAACAAAGCGGAAGAAAGCGATCGGTTAAAAAGTGCCTTTCTGGCCAACATGAGCCACGAAATCCGTACTCCGTTGAATGCCATCGTCGGTTTTTCCGACGTACTCGTTTCCACCTTGGGAGAATTATCCGAGGAAGAATGTCGAGGATATGTCGAGCTGATTAAAAACAATAGCTCCCAGCTATTGATGCTAATCAGTGATATTCTTGACCTCGCCAAGATTGAATCTAACACGATGAACTTCATTTTCTCGAAAACATCACTCAATGCCATTTTCGAAAACGTCTTCCAAGAACAGAAAATGAATAATCATTCAAATTTAAAGAACATAAAATTCGAATTGCACACCTCATCCCAAACCACGTATATCGTGACAGACCCCATGCGCCTGAAGCAAGTTTTGGGTAATCTTACAAACAATGCTTTCAAATTCACCCGGAAAGGCTATATTCACTTGGGATTTGAAGTTTTGGAAGGAAAGATACAACTATACGTGGAGGACACAGGACAAGGCATTTCACAGGAACATATCGAACATATTTTCGACCGCTTTTACAAGATCGATTCATTCAAAGCCGGAACCGGCTTGGGACTTTCAATCTGTAAAACAATTGTAAACCGTTTACAAGGAGACATTACAGTCCGATCTGAAATTGGCAAAGGAACCCGCTTTCTGGTTGACCTCCCCGTAAACATGAATATTCATGAGAACAAATAATTCCACACGGTAGGCACCGTATAAAAAAGCATATACTCTCGTGCCATTTCCCAATGTACACGAGAGTGTATGCTCGTTTTTACCTCTTTTCCTCTATCAATTAGTCGCTTCCAGTGATTTCTGCCATTTCCAAGCATTCGCCAGCGTTTCCTCGATCGGCGTGACAGCCTTCCATCCCAGCTCGTTATTGGCCAAAGTCGTATCGGCCCAAACCTTCTCGATATCCCCGGCACGGCGTCCCACGACCTTGTAATTCACTTTTACCCCGGTTGCCCGTTCAAAAGCGTGAATAATTTCCAGCACGGAAAGCGCCTTTCCCGTACCGATATTGAAAAACTCGTAATTTTTCTTATTCTTCCCATCCAACAAGCGACGGATAGCCACCACGTGCGCTTGGGCCAGATCTACCACGTCAATATAATCGCGTAACGGAGAACCATCCGGCGTGTTATAATCGTCACCGAACACGCTCAATTGCTCACGAATTCCGATAGCCGTTTGTGTCAAATAAGGAATCAAATTATTGGGTACTCCATTGGGCAATTCCCCGATAAACGCTGTCGGGTGAGCCCCGATCGGGTTAAAATAGCGCAATGCCAGAGCTTTCATGTCAGGTTCCACCCGCATCAAATCCCGAATAATATCTTCACTCATCACCTTCGTGTTCCCGTAAGGAGATTCAGCCTCGTGACGAGGTGTTTTTTCCGTTACCGGCAACACATCGGCCTGTCCGTACACCGTACAGGAAGAGGAAAACACCAAATTCGGCACCTTAAATTCCCGCATACAAGTCAACACGTTCATCAAAGAGTTCAAATTATTGAAATAGTACTCCAAAGGCTTGCTCACCGACTCTCCCACGGCCTTCAAAGCGGCAAAATGAATCACGGCCCGTATATCCGAATGGCGGGCAAAGAAATCCCGTGTAACCTCACCATCAGTAAGGTCTATCTCTTCAAACTCGGGACGTATCCCAGTGATCTTTTCTATCCCGTCTAGCACTTCCAGACTCGAATTCACGAGATTGTCAGCAATAATTACATCATAACCATTTTTCTGAAGTTCGACCACCGTGTGGGAACCTATATACCCTGTACCTCCTGTCACAAAAATTTTCATACGCCAATAATTTTATCTCAATTTATAACATTCTGAGTGTCTGCAATAGACACAACAAAGTAAATAATAATAATCCGAAATGCCTAAAATGAGTTTGACAACCTTACGTTTTTTCTTACCTTTGCGACATGAATAAATATGTTGAACACATTGAAGAATTGCTCTATCTACATGATTGCGTGATCGTTCCGGGATTCGGAGGGTTCATTTGTGACTACACGTCCGCAAACATCAATGAGAAAACGGGGACTATTGTTCCCCCGTCTAAAAAAGTCGTGTTCAACAAGCACCTGAAACAAAATGACGGACTTCTGATTGATTGGATCGCACGTAAAGAACAGATTGATTACGAGAAAGCGCAACGACGTCTGGCTTTATTTTGTGAAGAGATCAAGGTACGCTTGAACCAGAAACAAAAAGTGGACTTCGGTACAATCGGAACCTTTTCGGTCGACCGCCGGTTCAACGTTCTCTTTGAATCCAAGAACCACAACTTCCTGCCGGACGTGATCGGTATGGAATCCTTGCCTTTGGCAACTGTCAACGGGAAAAAGATCCGTAAAACTCAAGATGAACTGATTAACACCGAATCCGGTAACCTCGTTACCCGTTTATTCAAATTCGGTTTGTCGGCAGCCGTCGTGGCCGGAATCGTGGTGATCTCCCAACAGGACATCTTCCAAGGAAACGGAATGACGAACATGACAAACATGCAACCCTCCCCGGTGAAAAACAAAACGATCATCGTGGAAGACCCTGCCGTGATCTCTCCGAACTATGACTTCGTGGATTACGACCCGGTTATCGATCTGCCCGGGTTGTCAGTTTCACGATAAGCACAATCAAATAAGCCGGGAAAACGATAAACAACGCAACCCACTTCAATAATAGGAAGAGTACCACAAGTATTCCCCAGAACCTCCAGTTCCATTTTTTCTTGAAATCATAACAAGAAATCAAGATATAAACGGGGATCATACAAGATAATGCTTTCACACCCCAAACAGCAAAACCGATGATCACGGCCCCCAAGAAACAATATAAAAGAGCATTCCCGCTCCACGAAAAGCTGGTTAACTTCAACGAGAACATCGGGATTTCACTGATCAGCAAAATGGCCAGCACCAAGGCCAAAAGAGCCAACAACCACGGTTTACCCCACATCGCCATGAAAAACTCTTCCTGATGATAACGGGTAAATACCAACATCACCCAAAACAAAGCGTTCGACGGGGTCGGCAAACCGATAAACGAATGAGTTTGTCGCACATCCAAATTGAACTTAGCCAAGCGATAAGCCGAGAAGGCCGGAACCAGAAACGGCACGTACATAAGCACCCCCTGCCAAGAATTCACCGCAAACAACTCCCCGCCACTATATCCCAAATCGCGAATCAGGAAAAAAGCCATCACGGAAGGCATCACCCCGAAACTAACCATGTCGGCCAAGGAATCCAGTTCCTTGCCCATTTCAGATTTCACATGCAGCAAACGAGCGGCAAAACCATCAAAGAAATCAAATACCATCGCCAAAATCACGAGCCAAGCAGCAAGGTACAGATGCCCGTGAAAAGCAGCATAAATAGCCACCGTGCCGGACGTAACGTTCATACAGGTAATCAGATTAGGTATATGTTTCTTCATGGTACTACTTTTTATGATCTGAACACGAAAATAGTTCTTTTTACGATAGATAAACTACATTTTTATTACTTTTGTTGCAAATTCGTTTTAAATATGGCTAAATTTCTCATTATCAGGTTCAGCTCCATCGGAGACATCATCCAATGCATGAATGTCGTAAACGGCATCAAGAACCATTTTCCCGATGCTGAAATTCACTGGATCGCCCGAAAAGACATGGGTTCTTTCCTTAACATGGACAAACGCATCGACCGGGTATGGGGATATGATAAGAAAACGGGATTCAAAGGTTTATTACAAATGGCCCGTCAACTGAAAGCCGAGAAATTTGATTATATCTACGACGCACACAGCAACATCCGCTCCAACATCTTGAAAGCCGTGTTACTCCCGCCCTTTTACCATCTTTTTCCAAGAGGACCGCATTACACGCTACGCCACAAGGACCGCTGGAAACGATTTTTGCTTTTTAAACTACGGATAAACAAATTCGACAAACCGTTCCGGGGCATCGTTTCTTACCAAAAACCACTAGCCACATGGGGAATCACGAATTTTGAATCCGATTACTGTGATTGGAATTTTCCGGCAGAATACGAGGAACGTTTTCACCGTACGCTTACCCCGAAGACCATCACACTCATTCCTTCCGCCAACTGGGAAATGAAACGTTGGCCGGTTAGTAACTGGCAGCAAGTGATCCAACTTATGCCCGACTACCGTTTTATCATTCTGGCAGGCCCGACCGACACGTTCTGCGAGACCATCAAGGCTATCGCACCCGAAAGAGTCAACAACCTGACAGGAAAAACCAGTCTATTGGAATCCTGTTACCTCGTGAAGCAATCCAACCTCGTGATCAGTGGGGATACCGGTTTTCTTCACGCTGCGGACCTGTTCCACACGAAAGCCATCGCCTTGATGGGCCCGACGGCCTTCGGCTACCCCACGGGCAAACAAGTCGAAGTCATCGAAGTCGATCTTCCCTGCCGCCCCTGTACCAAAGACGGTCATGGTAAATGCAAACAATCCATCTGGCAAAAATGTATGGTCGACATTCTTCCCAAACGAGTTGTCAACACAGCCTTAAGAATTTTAAATCTTATGGATTAAATGATTCAATGATTTCCGATTAAGTGATCCCTTTCTATCCTTTTTTTAATCACCTAATCATTAAATCGTCAATCACTTAATCATTTCAATTGTCTTGTTTCAGTACCACATAGAACGTCGTACCCTCATTCTCCACGCTTTCAAAAGTGATCGAGCCACCCATCGCCTCTATAATCTTGTAGGACATCGCTAAGCCTAGTCCCGTTCCCCCGGACTTCGTCGTGAAATTAGGCTCGGAAATTCGATCCCGGATACTTTCCGGAATTCCGCAACCGTTATCTTTAACAAGCAAAATGATCTTGCCTAACACCGTTTTCAGTCGCACCAACACGTGCCCTTCCCGTCCTTCCGGGATACTCTGTTCCGCATTCTTCAACAAATTCACGATCACCCGGTTCACCTGATCCCGATCACCATACACGGAAACATTCGGCTCTATATCACATTCCATGACATCCACGTTCTCATGGAACAACTTTGCACAGCCGTTTACCAATTCACTCAGGTCGAACCACTCGTTATTCGCCTCCTGTAACTTGGCAAAATCAGAGAAAGCCGAGGCAATCGATGCCATGTGATCAATCTGTTCGATCAACACGGCTGAAATATCCTTAAATCGCTGGCGCACTTCCTCCATATCCCCCTTCTGCAACGTGCGCTGCATAAACTGCAAATTCAACTTCATCGGGGTCAACGGGTTTTTGATCTCGTGAGCAATCTGCCGGGCCATCTCCCGCCAAGCGCTCTCCCGCTCCGACTTCGCTAACTTCTTCACGTTCGCCTCCAGTTTATCAACCATCTCGTTATACTCCTTCACCAGCATACCAATTTCATCCCGCTCGTGGTACACAATCTTCTCGTTCTTTCCCCCCACCCTCATCTGACGCAATTTCTCATTCACCACTTGTAGCGGTTTCGTGATCCGTTCGGCCACGATACTCGACAGAATAAAGGCAAGCACCATCACGATCATGGCAATATTTACCGCTATAATCACGATCAGCAAAATATCCTTATTCAGTTCCTCCCCACGGGTAAAATACGGGATACTCAACACGTACCTCTCCCCACTCTCCAGCACCAATGGCATATACACCGCCATGTATGCCAATTCCACAATTCGCTCATCCTGTACAAAATTAATCTGTCCCCTCTTAACAATCTGTTCAAAAGCCTTCGGGTTCAGCAATGTCCCATCAAATCCCTTCTCGAATATCACGGGCCGGGAAGTCGCCACGAGAGCCCCATCCCAGTTATAGATATTAATATCTACCCAAAGCACCTCGGACATATCTTTCAATTTTTTCAATATCTGGGGACACTTCGCGGCATCCACGCAATCATTATGTTCCAACTCATCCGTTATATACCGCGACAACTCGATCACCTTCGAACTATGCCGACGTTCAAAACTCTCGGCATTCACGATAATACTCATGATCGTCATGATCAGGAACAACGCTCCGATCAACGTGATGATATTCTTTTTAATTCTCAACGTGAGACTCGTCTGTCGGAAACTTCCCCATCCCCCGTCAAACCGGAAGAACATCCCGTAAGAAGTCAAGATACCACTGACAAAAATAGCATACAACAAATTCAAGTAGTAGAGTGCAAACACGTCATCACCCAAACTTACGATACATACCCCATCATTCTCCACGGGAATCACCATGTGCGAGAACCCGTCCATGTTCATAATCCGGGCGTGCTCGATCTTCCCGAAACGTTCCAGAGAACGGGGATAACTAAAATCCCCCTTGGAATCCACCAATACCCCATTCTTGTACTTTGCGTAAGAATAGGGATAACGGGCCTCCTTCTCGACCCCGATCTCTCTAGATAGAATTTGAGCATACCCGATCCCTTCATGACGGTTTTTCGACTCGAAACGAATATACACGCAACTACCACCCCGAGGCGTGGAGAAAGAAAAACGCCCGAGGTACTCAACCACCCCGTCAAAATCTTTTATATTGAAAAACGACGTGTACCCAACACGGGTTCCCAAACTATCAATTAGCTTGTCGTAATACTTGTCACAACCGTATTTTTCGTAAGTAGGAGTCAACAATATCGTGTCCCGTGGATCACATATCATCGCCTTACAAGTATAATAAAATCCCGTCATATCCAATAACTCGCTTGAAATATAAGCCGCCAATAAGTCCGTATCCCCCACTGTCACCAGCGAATCCACTTTCTGGCTTTGTTTTATTTCCTCGTTAACTTCCAATAACTTATGCTCGAAAATCGGGTCTCTCTCCTTGATAATCTCGTTCGCAAAACTCGCCCTCACCCCTTGTTCCCGATGAATCTCACTACTCTTTGCCAAGAAAATGATGTAAATACAGACCACCACGAGCGCGATCATGAAAATACTCTTCTGGGCATCCTGTTTCATCAGATACACCCCCAGAATAAACAACAGGTAAAGCGACAACGGGAAAAGACACTCCAACGGGGACAGTGAGAAATTAAAGAAATAACAGAGTGCCGCACAAAAAACAAGCACACCAGTTACTCCAAAAAACGCCTGACTGATAGAGAACAAATTCTGGAAATAACGCACAGAACTGTTGATTAAAACGATAAATCCCATCCCGGCAATAATCAACGTGATAAAAGCCACGATTGACGAGAAATCGACATTGATGAAACGGGCAATATTCAAGCTGACCTGCGTACTCTCGATTAACGTGTTAATCGAAAAGTGTAACAAATTCGTGTAGAAAAACACGCCTATCACGAATCCTACGAGGAATATATATTTATAACGCACCAAACGAGGCTCGTCATACTTAATTTTCAGCTTGTTAAAGGTTATAAAGAAATAATGTGCCAAACAGAACATCGTGACAAACAAATCTCCCACTGACACGATAAACCGTCCCCCAACCTGACTAGTCGTGAAAATAGGCAAAGCATAAAGAGTTTGCGGAACCTTGTATTCAACCATCAAGGCACGCATCAGCACGATAAAGCAGAAAAAACCGAACACGTGAAACAGTTGCATCCGGAACGATCGGGCCCTATCCAGCGATATTTCGTAAGCATAAAACAACAAGAAAAGAAACATGATATAGGGGATCAACAAGAAATAAGTGGGCACAACATCCCCATGCTCCACTCGACTCTCTATCTTGAACAAAGGCCTCCCGTCACGGTTGTACACGAGTTCTCCCCCATCTTCCCACGTCTCCCGGATAATCACCTTACTCGCGTCATCCAAATTTTCCCCCAATGACGGGTTAAAATGACTTTTCACGTAGTTACTCGAATACGGGTAATCCTCCTTTATAAACAGAAGTGCGTAATAAACCGTGTCCCCAACGGCATGCTTACGAACATCAAAATAAAGATTATTAATCTTCACCAAATCATTTCCCGCTGACAATATCTCGTACAAACGAGGCGAACCGATTCTCTCGTTACTCCAGTAAACCAACTTACTCCCCTTAAAGCCGACCAACACAGACTGTTTACCCTTCCATTCCGGATTTTGCCGTTCCGCCTCGTGATCCAGCTTCCGCAATTGATCGTCAATTCGTTTCTCCTCGAACTTCAACCGTTCTTGAAAAAGAAACAGTTTCTTATCCACGGACCAATCGTTCAGAGAATACTCCCACAAAGAGGCCACGGCCAGACAGAACATGGCTAGTGACAGTACGAGCCAAAACTTCTTCATGCTTTTCACCCTCGCTTTATTCATGATGATAAGGTTCTCCTTTCAATATAGTCATTGCCCTATATAATTGCTCCGTGAAGATTATCCTCACCATCTGGTGAGAAAAAGTCATCTTGGATAGTGATATTTTCATGTTTGCACGTTTATATACTTCTTCCGAAAAACCGTAAGGTCCCCCGATGATAAATACAAGTCGTTTCATACTTGTCAGCATCTTCTGTGCCAAAAAGTCCGCAAAAGCCTTTGAAGTGTACTCGTTTCCCTTTTCATCCAACAAAATCACATAATCCACCGCCTCCAACTGCCCCAACAACAATTCTCCTTCTCGTTCTTTTTGCTGTATCTCACTCATGTTTTTCGTGTTCCGCACATCCGGGATCACCTTCATCTCGTAAGGAATATAATATTTCAAACGTTTCTCGTACTCGGCAATCCCCGCCCGTACAAACTCCGCATCTGTCTTTCCTATCACTAACAAACAAACTTTCACACCACGAATTTTATCAATTATACTAATAAGTTCATCTACACGCAAATGTAAATAAATTTACGGTATCTCCCACGAACCTTCAAAAAAAAGCCCCTCAATATTTGCCCGAATTTCAATAAAACACTATATTTGCACCCGTTAAAGGCTAACCACTTTAACACACGCAAGTGTAGGTCCTATAGCTCAGCTGGTTAGAGCACCTGACTCATAATCAGGGGGTCCTTGGTTCAAGCCCAAGTGGGACCACAGAAACAGAGAGAGTTACGAAAGTGACTCTCTTTTCTTTTTGTCTGTTTTGAGGGTGTTTGGAGCAAATGTGGGCGTATGGTAAAAAAGAAACAATGGAAAAATCTGCGTGTGGAAAACAAATTTCACACGCAGATTTTCCACTTGAGCCACTTTTACAGCAAACCAATTCCTCGTCACTTGACACGAGGTGACGAGGAGTTTGACATAAAAACAAGCATTACATTCATGTACTATAAAGTTGATTCCTCCTGAATGAACCAAGCCCATCACCCGCAATCTCTATTTGAAAGTATAAAAAATCATTACTGATTGCCTTTCAGTTTCTACCTGCCGGAAAAATTGTTTCATCCTTTTCGTTAAAACCACCCCTTCCTTTTCCATCTTATCTTTCATGGCTAACAATTCTCCCGGGGTATATACAGCCACCAGTTTCTCCCCGCACTCGCCCCATAAATCATCTGGATAAATCATATCCCCTCTCATCGCTACATTTTTAGGCATATAAAAAGCCTTCTCCGTTTTTTTGTTATACATCAACTTACCTGTTTCGTAAGTAATTACAAACCAATTCTTTGTTTCATATATTTCATCTTTCGAGAAATAGCCCTTTTCCCTTTTCAAACGTGCCACCCAAGTGAGATAATCTTTATGTCCCGGGTCAAAATCATCCGGTACGGAACAATGCACCTTAGTCACAAAACGAGGTTGCAATTTATGCCCGTCATATTCAAAAATCGTATCACACAACGGGGCCACAAAAGAAATCCTCCCGTCATAAATAGTTATCGGATGAATAGAAAAATCAACCACTCCCATCGGGAAACGGACGTAATGAGGACGCAAAGTATCAAATTTCGTGAACTCCTTATCCGAAATAAAATAACAGAGCCTGTTCAGGCTACACGCAAAATATCCCAAATAACGATCTTTTTCCAAGGGATACACCCGCCGCATGTAGTGCATGTAATCCTCACATACCCCACTTCCTTTAAAATTACCTTCAAAATCATAGGTCACATAGCGTTTCCCCCAAAGACCGTCATACACTCCGATCTCTCGCTCCAACGGATCTACCCGAACCCAACCAATCACTCCATATTGCTCCTTACCGTCTCCTTGACTACCGATTTGCCGCAAAAACTTACCGGAAATATCAAACAATAAGATATTTTCCATTTGGTCCCGTATACCCCTGACCACAACCAAATCATCATAAATGGCCAAATTCTGGATTTCGACCCCATTCTGAGCGTTCATTTCCAAAGGTACCGCTTCCCACGATTTGATAAAACGATCCCACTCTTTCGCATCATTCAATTCAACCACGTTGTGTTCATCTAAAATAACCGGTTGATTCTGGGCACACACGCTACCCACCCACAAAAACAGAAACAAGAAAAAATAATTTCGCATCACTTTACCTTTCATTTGTTCAACACTTTTTCGATTCTCATACTCAACATGGCGTATATTTTTCGGACCGCCTCATCCTCGTGCCGTCCGGCCAACACTTTCAATCGTTCTCCAAGTTCCTGCACTTTCCATTTCACGACAGGAACAGAAACATCAGCCACCTTCTCAAACAAAGTGTTTACACACGCTACCTGCATATCCATCCGGGAAAAAGAGATTTCACTATCTACCTTAAAATCACAGAATAACATGGAGAACAAGTCACCGAAAAACATATCCAACGTGTAGACGTTCTCCAAGCACACCTGCTCCATATCCTGCATACGTTTCAACACTTCCGGGGACAACAATTTTTGAAATACAGTTGTCATCTGCCGAATGTAAGTTGTCTTTACATCCCAAGAACATCCCTTCGCCAAAGGAGAAATCAACCCTCTATCACCGGCAAATAAATACTCGCCCAATAAAGCCATCGCTTCCCGCTGCTCCTCTACCGACAAGGGGACATTCCCTCTTTTCTCTCCCAAGCAGGAGACTATTTGCAATAAATACTCACCGTATTTATCAATTACTTGCCGATTGGCATCCATGATCGCCCAACCCGAATCATATCGTTTGTCCGAATAAACGATATTTCCCAATGCCTCGTTCAACCGGAGTAAATTATTCAAAGCGAATCCCAACGTTTTCAACGGTTCCGAAGACAGATCTCCCGCTCTAACCTCTATCCCCTGTGATGCGGGAAACATATATCCCGCTGAACATTTCTGAAACTTTTCCCGCAAAGCCTCGCGATCCGTATAGGCGTTTTTGCTCGCGGGAAACTCCCGATACCCCCACTCGATTGCCAAACAGTCATAGTCACCGATCCGAGGCATAAGCTCCCTTGCCGCCACCTTGTCTGACTTTTGAACAGCATAATTATACGGGTTATTATCCATAATAGAACCCGTGTACCCATGCTGCTTCAACCAAGCTACACTTTTCACCTGCTCCGCGGTATAAGCGGCACTTCCCGCCAAATTTTCTTTCAACCCCAACACGCTCCCCACAGCCCGAATCACCTTGCTCCGCAAAATTTCACCCACCACGTCAGGGTGAAAAAACTCTTTCCGGATACGATCGTCAACAGTTCCGCACTCCAGCACATACCTCCACAACTCCTTGGGCAAAAAGCCATGTCCTATATTAACCCGACAAGATAGAATTTCTCCTGTTTTTGGATGAAACGTGTAGCCTGTTCGGATTCCAGCCTCATGTAAATCGTAGGCAATAACGGCTCTCTGTTCTTCCAACACGGTTTTCGAATCCGCCATTTTCACCCGTAAGGCATTTTTAAAACCGGCTTTTTCAAAAGCGGCATTCCATGCCAGCACCCCCTCTTTAATATACGGCACAAACTCGGCAGGACAGCAAGTATCGATATAAAACACAACCGGATGGGCAGGATCTACCAATTTCCCTTTCCGATACTCTCCCCGGTCGTTTTCCGTTACCCCAAGATTCCATTTCCGAATAATCGAATCACTTTCTGCCCGATAAGGATTCTGGGAATAATCCAAGAATGAAATCACTTGGTAGCCGAAACGCCTGTCGGCAAAACGCTCCCTCATCTCCCGTTCAGGCAGTAACGTCACAACACAACCGATTTCCAACGCTAAAAAACCCCGGGGAGGGATCACGTTATCCAACAACCGTTCGGGAGAAAATCCACACATCCGGTGTATCGTAAAACTTACTCCATCCGAAAATTCATGTACGCCCAAAATTCTTGCCCGAGAAGCATCCTGTTCTCTAATTTGCGAAGCGGTCACCTTAAACCAATCATCCCCGGTTTTCAACATGTCCGTGATATCTATTATATATCCCTTTTCGTCAGCTGAATAGGCTACTACAGGATAAATGATATCTACCGGTTGCTTATTTGATTTACACAAGGCCTTGTACAACTCGTTATTTTTATCCGCAACCCGCTCGGAGAACAAGCGACGTTGAATGTAAATCGAATGATCTTCTACTTTCTGCAAATACACGACCCCCATACTTTCCAATGGTCGGGCTACCATATCGAATCCTTTGTTCACTTGAGCCCGGATTTCCAATTCACGGCCCAGCAAACGTTCCGGAATCTCTATATACACCTTTGCAGAATCCCGGTAGACAGGAAGAACACCGGAGATCTTTTCCATTTTCCCGTGAAAAAATTTCTCAAAAGCCAGTGGTTGCTCTACGGTATTTTGACCAACACCTTTTCCTATCGTCCAACAACAGATTACCAAACACAGCAAACACAACCTATACCCTATTTTCATACTCAATCATTAATTTTGTAAAGATTCGATACTTTCTAACAATAAGGCGATCCGCCTTTTTTCCTTTCCCTCTAAGCCTGCCATATAATTCCGCCCCTCTTCCAAGATCTTTCCGATCTCTGCCAACCCCTCCACCAACACCCGAGAAGGAACGTACCCCGTTTTTTCAAACAAAGCCTTCAACTCTTTCACGTAAGCAGACTGAACAACATAACGGGCATCCGAAACAGCGGTATTTTCCCGCCACTCTCTAAATATCCACCGATGCAATTCTCCCAAATACTCATCCAAAGTATACACTTCGCCCGGCATATATTCTTCCATGCGTGCTATCGTCGCAAACTTTCCCACTAAAGTTTCCATCGTGGTTTGATAAAAATTGTTCATCAGCACCCGCGTATCCTCCCCGAGACTTTTTCCCAAGGAATCCCGGTACAACCAATCGCAAGGTGTCAAGACGTACCGCCCGAGGAACGTCATAACCTTCGACATATAATCACGACCAACCGGTTTATAGAACCTCGTTGTATCCCCCTCACATTTCAACATCCCGCCAATATCCCGAAGCACGTGATCCACGAATAAGGAATATTGTTGGATCATCCCGTGAAACCGGGATTTCACGATATGATACGTTTGACGATCCGTACACTTCCACATATCAGCCATGGCCATCAATTGCTTTAAATTCTCTATTCCCAAAGAATTAAACTCGACATGATCGTTTCCCAGGTCTTCCGATTGCGCCCTGGCATCCAGGCCCGCCTCGAAACGTTTGGAAGAATCACGTAACTCCTGCCTTACCCATTCGTTCCATTCCTCTCCCGTACGGTCCGGTAAGTAACGGTACCCCCAATCAATGGCGAAACAGTCGTATTCCCCGATGCGGGCAACCCGGTTTTTCAAACGGACATGATCTTCCTCCCTAGCCACATAATTAAAACGCATATAATCCATAATGGAAGAACCCATCCCATGTTTTTCCAAAAAAGCATCATCCCGAAGTTGTTCCACTGAATAAAGGCTGCTACCTATAAAATTATGTTCCAATCCCAACGTATGCCCGATTTCGTGAGAAACAACCATCTTAACAAGTTCCCCGAGCAGGCTATCCGGCACTATCGTTTCCCGGGCAAGTTTATCATTCGTACCACATTGGGCAAAATACCATTGTTGCACCAGATCCCATACGCTACTGAATATTCCGACATGACTGGTTATAATCTCACCGGATCTCGGATCGACTGTCGATGGCCCGTAAGCATTCCGCACCGGAGAAACTTTCCACGAAATAAAAGAATAACGGGAATCATATTCCGAAAAATCAGGATTTTCCTCCGGGGTCGGGGCCAGCTCTCCGCGGATCGCATTTTTAAACCCGATCCGTTCAAATGCCTTCTGCCAAGCGTTCACCGCTTCGATAAAATAGGGTACCCAACGAGAAGGCGTTTCCCGATCCACGTAAAAAACGATCGGTTTCACGGGCTCCACCAATTCTCCCCGCGCATAAGCCTCCGGGTCTCGAGGCTCCAACCTCCATCGTTTCACACAAGAGATCCGGGACAAGGCAAAACGACTTTTTGAAAAATCAGTTTTTGCAAAACTGAAATACCCCACGTCACTATTCTTCTGACGCCTTTCCAACGGCTGACGGGGCAAAAGAGCCAAGCAAACGCCGATTTCCCAACTTGTCGTATAGCTATTGCCTGATCCATTCCCTCCCACCATGGAATACTCCTCCACGGAAAAACTCCTGCTGGAACGAATCAGTATATTCCCGGGAAATCCTTTTATCTCGCCAATACGGTTCTTTTCACTTTCGGCCATCCCCATTTTCAACTCAAAACTGAACGGGCCCAAATTGAACAAGGGATTATTCATCAACAACCGGGACACCTCCACCAATACCGAAGAAGAAGTCTTCACCAGCACGGGCAACACCCCGTTTAACATGAAATCTCCCCGTTGCCGGGCCACATGATGAATCCCTCCTTTCCCCGGGTCCACTCCCACCCGGTCACACAGAGGCACCTGTAATAAAACCTCGTTACCCTCTTTTTGAAAACGAACAATCAGCGGCCCAAAGAGATCCCCGGAATACCCATAACGTCGGTCTTCTTCTCTTTTCTTCAATGCAGCCGATTCCAATATAGTCGTCGTTACAAGCATATCACGCCCGAATAACGAATCGGGTATTTCCCAAAAGATCCGTTCCCCTTGACGGTAAGTAGTAAACATTCCGGGAATAACCTTCAAAGAGTCCTCCGACGGACGGGAATTAAAAAAAGCATTGATCTCTTGTTGGGCTACCGAGTGAAAATATAATCCACCACAAAACAACAATATAAATCCTATTTTTTTCCACATACAATACTCATTTTTCCGTAACATCCCATGTTTTTATTCTCCAAAATAAACCGGATCAGAATACAACGATGCCCGGGTTGACACCCCGTCTTCTGCAGCAACAAGCTGGAATAAGGTGTAAAACAAACGCCATCCTTTTCGCTGATGAGCTTTATAATCCAACACGTTTTGGGCACCGAAAGAGGCTGACACCTCCATCGTATCAACTTTGACACCCTGTTCGTTGATCTTTGTAAAGTCCGTACCAGCGGGACGACTCATTTGTGTAAGTGCTACAGAATGCCACACGCGATCCCCCTTTTTTAATCGCTGTTCTATTTTAATATCCCCGGAAAGGAGCACCGTAGTCCCCATCACCCCGGCTTGAATACTGACATTCTCGTTATTCATTCCCCGGGAACACGCTACAAGATACTCGTGCGCTTGCCCGTCTGCAATCAATTCAACCACTTTCTCTTCCATCGCTGTTCCACGCCGATCGGCCCAATGTCGAACCACCAAAGTCACAACCTCCCCCGGCTTACTATCTAAAACGGTTGCCGTGAAACGAACAGTGAATTTACCCCCATCATGCGAAACGTCAAAGACCGGAGACATCAAAACCGGAGCCCAATCCTGGGGTAACGATGCATCAGATTTCAATACAAGCCCTTTGGCTGATACTTGCCCCATACGCATATACCATCCCTGCCCCGTCATGTAATCATGCACGAACGCATTTATTCCTAAAGACTTACAAGCATCCCCGAACAAGGAGGCATCCCCTTTGACCGTGGTTTCCAAAACTCCTTGAACCCCATCCCGGTCGACTATCCGTTCCACCCCCACGTACGCGATAACGGAGCGTGCCACGGAATTATCCTGCGCTTCCCAACTAGCCACAAAACTTCTCTTTTCCTGATCTACTTGATAAGGCGGAAAAGTTTTCAAACGAGGCAAATCCATCGTGTACCCCTGAGCTTTGGAATGCAATGGCAACACAATACACAAGGAAAAAACATATAACAATATTTTATTCATACCGATAAATCTATTGATACAAGAAAGTGTCCCAAGAGTATGAATCCAAGCTCTTGGAACACTCCTTTCCAGTATCTGAAAATCAATAAAAAAAACTTCTTACACCTTCGCGCTATACCCGAAATCAACAATCTTGCCGAATCCCTTGTGTTCAACAATTTCACTGTCCGGATCAACCTCTGCAGCCGTGGTCAGTTTCATCTCTAAAATTCCCCCCTCATTTCCACCATAATCCAATGAAGCACCTAAATAATACGGAAAATAATTCCACATCCATTCAGATTCATAATCATTTGGATCCGCCGAGTACCCCGTGTCATAAAGCGAATTCTTAAACTTTAATCCGGTAATTCTCACGTTGGGATCCTTGTGCTCATAGAGTAACGAAATCTTCGGTATTGTACGGTTAAAATCTACTTTATAAATTTTATTGCCTCCGGCAAAGAACACGGTTTTCCCGTAAAGATAACAAGCTGTCACGCTCACCTCGTCCACACTCATCCCGCCGGGAAGATCAAATGTATGCTTAGCGGCACATATCGCCTCTTTAGCTTCTTCACCAAAACCGGCTGCATTCAAATCATACACGTGGATCTTCCGGTCGGAAGTGGAAAAACAAGTTGCCAATACCCCGTATTTTCCATCAGCATAATACATATTCATATTAATCATCTTCTTGTCATCCCCGATATTATCCGGATCGAACACATTTTCAACCCGGGGATTTTCTCCGATCTTTGCGAGTTTTTTCACCGTCTTATTCGGGTAAAAATAATCTTCCATTCCATATTTTCTATAGTACTGATTATAATAATACCCTTCCATAAAATCATCATAAATTCCGGTTTTTAAAAATCGGTGATTTTGCTCATCATAAAGAATAAAACCTATACCTTGTAGGGGGGCGACCTTCGTAATTTTGAATTCAGAGGCATCGGCATCATTTTCCCATACAAGCGGATAATACACAGAATAACCGTCAGCATTCGCCATGTACAACTTCCCGTTATCAGATAATATCTCCCCTAATACCGTGCTATAAGTTTGGGTTGCCAACCACTCCGGTACAAAATTTTCATCATGCAGAACCTCTTTGATATGCAACATATCACGATATTTCCATACCTGTTTAAACGAAACAGCATTCATCAAATACACATCCTGATCCGTTCCGACAAATATCACCGGTTGTTGCGCATTAATAATGGAACCCTGTGGGGATCCGTACATCCAATCCGTCAACAAATATTTCGGCGTACCGCCAATAGGCAAATCCTTCCCCATATCCAACTTGTAGGCATCGGGAATAACCACTCCGCCACTTCCTTCACCATCCACGGCACCCAACACACATTTACCCTCGTTATACTGAAGTACAAACCAACTACGGCTATAGGGAACGATCGGTTGCACGGTCAGTTGCTTATACCATTCACTCCCGTCTTCCCGGTGATCCTGCACCCGTAAACGGATAGCCAAAGGGTTCACATCTTCCGGATTAAACGACAATTCACATACTTTTTCCTCCCCGCAAGGAGTCCATTCGTTCAACCCCAGACTATTTTTCTTCTCTCTCTCCCACAGATATGTCAATTGAGCCTCACCCTCCTCCAGCGTCTGAGACAACTTGGGTTCAATCTTTACAGAGACAGCCTCTTTTTTATCCAACCGCACGCTCACGGTCGTGGGCAAATCAATAACCACCTCATTAACATCATGATAGTCATACGAACCTTTGTCATCATAACAACCGGACAATAAAAGTCCGCCTGTCAGGAAAAAAACTGCTATATTTATAAATCGTTTCATGGCAATCATTTTTAGTCTACTTTTTTAAATACGATCTCCTTTCCCTTGTCGTCCAACAAAGGCGGATTATTCTTTTTATATTCCTCATAAGCATCATATATCTCTTTTTGAGTATCCTCATTCTCCGGGATATCATCTATCGTGGCCTTAAAATGATCCATCATAAAAAAGTATTTCGCATCGGAATACTCACCCCATTGATAGTCATTCCAATTCGTTCTCTTGATCACGTAATGAACCTCTAACGGTAAAACCTCCTTGTCTTCCCGCCCCGGATCAAACTGATGCAAAGGATTGTCCAGATCAAAACAGATGTCTGCCTGGTAAGCTTTCGTTGTTGTCAAATTTTCCGGCCGAGCGACCTTTATCGTAAAGATCTGGTGTATAGAATCTTTTGGAAACATGTACTGCTCGGCAAAAGAGACATCCGCTTTCAACGTATAGGCGTCATTCGGCCTTACTTTCATACAAAAACTTTTATCCTCCGTGAGACGATACCCCTGCAAATCCACTCTCAACAACCACTCTTTCTCCGTATTTCCTTTCACGTAATCGGAATCCCTGAAATGAACGGCTAAATTTCTATAATACAGATTCAGACGAGGCGTCTCATCGTACACGTCAATATCATTCTCCTCGCATCCCATGTAAATGAAACCCAATACAAATAGCAATAAAAGAAATCTATATTTTTTCATCTTTGTCGAATTTAATTGTTATTGCCAAAAATTATTTCGTTGTCCGGTAACGGCCATTGGTAGAAACCTGCCATATTTTCCTTGACACAATAAGGAAATGTCCTATAATTATGACGTTTATAGAAGTAGAATAACTGTCCTTCAGAAAAGAATTCTTTCCGGTATTCCTTCATAAGTTCATTAACTCGTTTCGTGTGGGCCTGATCGTAATCGGGTCTCGTATCCAACCGATCGTATGCGTCATCCGCGACCACCCCATCCTCATAGGAAATTCCCCTTGCCCACATTACCGTATTCAACGCCTCCGCGCTCTTTTCCTTATCCGTCTCGCATTCCGCTATGATATAATACATTTCAGGCAGGCGGATCAAGGGCAACACATTTTTCCCACTATACTGAGAAGAATTGGAAGTATACTTAGACTGATCATATTTCAAACAAAGTTTATACCTTTTATCTCCATCCCCGGACACATTCTTAAAAGCGGCTGTATTTGCCCGAATATCGAAGGATCCCCTGCTTCCGGTTTCATATTGTTCATCAAAATTCTCTTTTGTCCGCAAGATATAATACGCCTCGGATAGTTGCCCCTCGGGGATTTGCGTCTTATATTTACCATCCTCTTCCAACAACTTGTCCAACTCGTAAACATTCAAGCCGAAAATATGCTCACCAAACAATACCGGATTGGAATTATCTTCATGCAAACCGAAATAATCGCTTTCCACCACCTCGCGGGCGTAAGTCAACGCCTTAGCCTTGCTGTCTGCATCCCCTTTATACAGATATACCCGTGCCAACATGGCCCTCACGGCATAGACATTCATCCGTAACTGGCGTGAACTCTCGAAAGCATTGTAATCCTTATCATACGTGTTGGGAATCTTAAAACTCTTGCTATCTGAAACTTCCAGCAAAGAATCAGCCTCGTGCAAATCCTTCAACACATACGTTATAACCTGATCGGCCGGTAACACAGGAGTTGCTTTCAGATCAAACGATACCCTGTAAGGGATAGCCTTCCCCGTCGGATTCTCGCTATACACGGGACCGAAGAGTCTCAATAAATCAAAATGCAAAAAAGCTCGCAATCCCAAGGCTTCTCCTTTCATCAACTCGTAATATTTCCCCGTTTTAATCACAGAACGATTCTTGTCGATATACTTCAAAAAATTATTAATATTAGCAATTATATTATACATCGACCCGTAAATATTATCCTTCTCGGATAACCATGTATTATCATAATCGTATATATCCTTCAATACCACATCGGGATAATAATCATAATTCCCCGACATCACTTCCAGATAACCGTAAGTTAAATTTTCGGCATACAAACTTGTTTGTCCCATTTTCAGATAAAAACCGGTCAATACATCCTTGAACCCCGCCTCACTCTCGAACAGGTCATCACCCGGGATAGATGTTTTGGGTTGTACATCCAGCCAATCGGAACAAGCCGTCAAGCCGGTCACAATTCCTAATAACAATATATATATTTTCTTTTTCATATCTCAAAATTTTAATTAGAATGCAACATTTAGAGAAAACGAAAACCGCCGGGCAAAGGGGTAATCAGTTCCCCGTTCCTGCTTCACGGAAGAAAGGTAAAACAGATCCTCCATGTTAAAAGCGAATTTCACGGAACTCAATCCCCAGCGTTCCAAGAATTTCGTGTTCGTCCGGTCCATACGATAACTTAAAGCAATAGAAGTCATCTGGAAAGTATTCTCATCCATGACGAAACGCGAAGTCGCTTTAGTCCCGGCTCCATTAATTCCCGTATTCATTCCTTTAAACTTCGCCGTATCACCCACTTTCATCCAACGCAAATCCAACACCCGTTTATCGGCATTACGCATTAAATCCGCATTCTCCACCTTATCTACCAAAGTTTGATTATAAACCTGTCCTCCGAATTTATACGCCATACTCACGTCGACTCCGAATCCCTTGTAAGCAAAAGAGGAATTGATATTTCCCTGCCATTTCGGCTCTGTCGTACCACAAGGAACCAAATCCACCACATCGTATTCCCCGGTCATCTTGCCATTTCTCTTCAACAATATCTCTTCACCTGTCATCGGATCAATACCTAACGATCTAACAGCCCAGATACGGTTGATAGACTCTCCCTCTTCGTAATGCGGAAGCGGACTATCCTCCTGTTTGTTGTAATTTTCCTCGTTCATATGGCGCAACGCCTCGGAAATTTTCTTCAACTTGTCCGTGTTATGAGAACCGTTGAGAGAAATTGTCCAATACGCCGATTTTGCCGTATTTTGATAAGGAATAAAAGCAAAATTCAACTCGACACCTTTATTTTCCAAGGTACCCATATTCTCCGGATAAGAATTAAAACCCAGTGAAGGAGCCAACGTTATCTGAGTCAGCGAATTTTTGGTCAATTTCTGGAAATACTCCGCACGGGCAGTAATCCGTCCGTTTAAAAGCCCCAATTCCAAACCGATATTCCAAGTATCAGTCTGTTGCCATTTCAATTTTTCATTCGGCATCGCAACAAGTTCCACCCCGGTTCCGTCAGAAGCGAGATAAGGATGAAGCAAAGCTCCATAACTATACAACTCCCTTGACTGGTAAGGCGCAAACCCCTGTGTACCGGTAACCCCGTAAGAAGCTCTCAATACAAATTCCGAAATAAAATCCACCCTCGACATGAAGTTCTCCTTTTTCACATCCCAACGAACCCCCGCAGCCCAGAAAGGTGCAAAACGATTATCTTTACCGAATTGGGAAGAACCATCCAAACGGATACTGAAATCAGCCGAGTACTTGTAAGCATAAGAATACCCGAAACTTCCGGCCCAACCAATCAAACGCGACGTGTTCTCGGAACCGGTCATCTTTTCATCATATTCCTTACCGAACAAAATTCCATCCATATTTTCATTCGGGAAACCCGTTACATGAGCCCCATAACTTTCATCTTTACTCTCCTGTACAGACATACGGGCATTGGCGGTAACATAATGTACTTCACCCAACAACTTATTATAACTCGCCGTCAAGTCTAGAGAGTACTGAAAATTCTCCTGTTGGGTACGCCGGAAATCTCCCCGTTTTGTAGGATCCGCAATTCCCTCGAAAGCAGTATGCTGGGCGGGTCTGAAAACGTCCGTTTTACCATTCCCCTTGGAAAGAGAAAAAGAACCGATCAAACGCAAATCACTGTTAGGATTGTATTCCACGCTAAACAAATTTCTCACGGAAAAACTTGTTGTTCTATTCTTTGTATTCAAAGTAGCATTATACATCGGGTTGGCATAATCCGTTGTACGGCCGGCCGCGTTGGCAAATATCACGAAATTATCCAAACGTTTTAAAATTTCCCCGTTTTCCCCGTAAGGCCGTAAATAAGGATTCAACTTGGTATATTCACTAAAACTTCCCCAAGGAGACTCGTCTCCCACGGTATTGTCAATCGTGATGCTATTCTTCAACAACACTTTATTAAAACGGTATTGTAAATCCAAAGATCCGGTCATCACATCCCTTTTGCTCCCTTTCATCACACCCGGTGTATGGTTATACCCAACATACAAACGATAACGCAATGCCCGGTCACCGCCCTCCAAAGTCACGGTATGACGTTGTTGAACGGAGGTACGCAACGGCTTATCCAACCAATAGGTATCCACGCCTCGCTTCACCTCTCTCAATTTGTCTTGATAATTTTGCAAGACCTCAATACTACCGTTACCCTCGTACATACCGGCCAAAACTTCCGCTCTCAATTTCTCTTCCGCATTCATCAAGTTGTAGTCTGACAGATCTGGGATTTCCACGCGAAGATTTCCCCCGTAAGTTACCCACAAACGCCCTTCCTTCGGAACTTTAGATTCAATGACTATCACCCCGTTTGCGGCACGAGAACCATAAATAGCCGTGGCGGCAGCATCCTTCAACAAGGTTATTGATTCCACCCGATCGGGATCCATATCGACCATCGTCTGCAAATCTATTTCAAAGCCGTCCATGATCAGCAACGGCTTATTAGGATAAGTGTCATATTCTCCTTGCAAAGTCACCATTTCGGCCGAAGTCCCGGCATTACTGCCACCGGGCAACGTGGCTTGTCCTCGCATACGCAAATCAGGCAAGCGATTGGGATTCGACCCGTTCAACACATCCTCCATAATCCTAAAAGAAGGATCTATCGCGGCCAAAGCCTTCGCAATATTCGTCGTGCTGATTTTCTTTAAATCCTCCCCTTTCACGGAAACAGCCGATCCTGTAAAACCTTCTTTTCTCCGGTTAAACATACCGGTTACCACGACTTCAGACAACTCCTCTTCAGCTTCTTCCATCACCACGGTCAACGGTTTCATCTCTTTCTCCAATTTTTTTATCGCGATCTCTTTATCTTTCATACCAACGAAAGAAAAAACCAACACGACACTATCCATTTGAGGCACTTCAAGGGAGAATTTTCCATCTTTATCCGTTGCCACCCCGATAGTCGTTCCCTTCAGTAAAACCGTAACACCGGGTAAAGCCTCTTTCTTTTTATCCTGTACCAAACCGGTTATTTTAAACGATTCCTTCTCCGCATCCCGTATAATCTGTTCCGCCCGTGTCTGTATCACCACGACATCACCTTGAATGTAATATCCCAAAGCCGTGTTCTTCAAACATTCGTCGAGTACTTGTTTCACATCACTCGTTGTAATGTCCAAAGTCACTTTTCCCACTTGATTTACATCATGTTCATTATAAACAAACGTATACCCCATCTTCTGTTTGACCTCCTTAAAAACAGACTTCAATGTCACATTCGTAACTTTTATTGTGGCCCGTTGTCCTAAAGTTGCCGCAGAAACGGATAAAAACGACATCAACAAAAAAACAGTTGTCAATTTCATAATCAATAAAATTTTAGGTCGGACCTGTCGAAACAGTCCCTCTTCATTGTTTTTTTTCATACCTTTGTTTCAATTTTAAATTATACCAATGTGCTGCCAGGCACTTTAACATGTCGAACGTTGCCAGACGTTCGACATATTTATTATTTCACAAAAACATTATTTCCTTCAATTTCAATTTGTATCGATCTCGTTTGTTCTATCAAACGAAGAACCTCTTCAAAACTTTCATGCCGAGGCATATCCACGGAGAAACGCTCCTCCCGTACAGACGAATTTTCAAAAAATATATTCACATCATACCAACGGGCCAACTCGTTCAAAATATCTTCCAAACGTTCATCCTCAAAAAGGAAATATCCCTGTTTCCAGGCAATATAAGGAGCGACATCCACCTCTCGTACCACCACTTCACCATGCTTCCCTTTTACAGCTTGTTCGCCTGGTTTCAATACGACTTTTGTCCCTTTATCCCGAATCAAAACACGCCCGTCCACCAATGTCGTTGCCGAAGGTAAATCAGAATAAGCCCGGACATTAAATTCCGTCCCAAGCACTTCAACCTCGTACAATCCCTCAACCTCAATCCGGAAAGGTGAAAGAGAATCCTTGGCAACTTGAAAATAAAGCTCGCCACTGGCAAACACTCTACGTTCTTTTCCAGAAAAAGTCAACGGGAAACGTAACTTCGAATCAGCATTCAACCAAACGATCGAATTATCCGGCAACACCACTTGATACTCCCCGCCCCTTGGTGTTCTGATCTCGCTATAGCCCACCTTTTGCAACTGGACCGAATCTTGTGTTAAAAATAACACGCCATTCTCATTCCTCAATACCTTACCACTCTCTCCCAAAAACAGATTGTTGCTATCCTTATTCAATTCTACAATTTTTCCATCGGGAAGAACTAACTCTGCAAATACCCCTCCCGGTTCAACACCTCGCATAACAACCACGGGAGATTTTTTTTCATTTTTTTCCATAAACACCCAAGTTCCAAGCAACACGATCCCTAACAATGACGCAACCATACCCCAATATTTCCACGAGAACTTTTTCCTTTCATGCAGCTTTTTTTCCATTACTTTCCAACTTTTTTCCCAATCATACTCATCCAAACGTTCCATCTTCACCAATATCCTCTGCTTATTCACTAACCTAGAAAAAAGTTTTTTATTCCTATCGTCCTTCAACCATTCATCCAATTGCCTTTTCTCCTCCTCTGCCAATTTTCCTTGAAGGTATTTCAATATCAGTGTTTCTATATCAATTTGATCAAACATATCATTATATTTTTGCATATAGAACGACTATATAGCCTCCAAGTGTGATTTAAAAATATTTAAAATATGACTTTTTTCTATAAAACAATCGTATTTTTGGGTTTTAACTCAACAAAATCATATTTTTGTTTTTTGTTAAGCGCACGGTTATTGAACACACACATTATTTTAATTTGTCAAATAATAATTTCATAATAAAGTTACACTCCGGTGATGAAAGGGTATTCAAGGAGATATTCAAAAAATATTATCTTCCTGTCAGATCATTTGCGTGGCGCTTTGTAAAGGACAACGATATTGCTGAAGATATCGTGCAGGATTGTTTTTTAAACGTATGGGAAAAAAGGCTTACATTCAATGTCATTACCGAGATAAGAAATTACCTGTACACGAGTACCCGCAACGCTTGTCTGGACCATCTAAAACATGAACAAATAAAACAAAAGCACGCTATCCAACTATTGACAACCGCATCACAAGAGGAAGAACAGGAATATATTCTGGAAGAAGAAGTCGATGCATTAATCCACCAAGCCATCGGGACACTTCCCAGACAAGCACAAAAGATGGTTATTATGACATTAAACGGAGACTCGAACCTCGAAATTGCTCAAAAATTAAATATTACCGTAAATACAGTCAAATCCACAAAATTAAAGGCGTATCAAATTTTACGCAAACGTCTTCGTAACGTACAATGGTTTCTCGCATTACTCACTTAAACGCAATATAAGAGGATGTAAATTAAACTGTGTCAGCAAAGAATAAAATATGGAACTTATATACGAGTTTACAGTAAACTCGTATATAAATTCCTAAACAAAAATTAGCAACAACAATAACGAACCACCGACTCATAATCAGGGGGTCCTTGGTTTAAGCCCAAGCGAAACCACTGAAAAAAAAGAGCGTTACAAAGTGACTCTCTTTTCTTTTTGTCTGTTTTGAGGGTGTTTGGACCAAATGTTTAAACCATGTTTAAACCAGAATTGATAGTGTCCCCCAAAAGTGTGTAAATAAAATAAATATTTAACGCAGGATTTATACACAAATATATTCCAAATAAAGAACAGATAAATTCCAAATAATACCCGTTACTTTATGCTCATTCGAAACTCAAACGTTGTTCATCCATAACGGGATGTTTAAGCTCTGAATGATCCACGAGAAAAAGGTAGTTTTTCCACTATATCTCCACCTTTCTTCTTCGAGTTCTCACTAGAAACGATCAGTAATGTAATAATTATTGTAACTGATTAACAAATAGATTCAACTTTCTCGTGAATATTAGAAATTCATTCACTTTATTCATTCATAACGTATTAACATTCATTTTATACACACTGGATACTCATTTCCATTATAATCTCTCCCAAGTTGAGTCTATATATCCAAATGTCGCAAAAAGGGATCATCGAGTTACAGTGGAGCCACACCGTACCTCCCGGTCGCTAAAAGATCTGTATTCGAGTATCCACGGTAATCGTGATATTAACAATTGAGCGGAAGGAACGAAATTCCTTCCGCTCTCAAAAATCGCCACAAACTAATACATCTAATTTGTACTTCCCACAAGTATAATTAAACTTATTTAACGTCTTTCCCTGTACCGGACGTCTTTTATCCGAGCGAAACCGGAATATTCCACTCGTTTTGTTATCGAATTATTAGCTCCATCCACTTTATAAAACCCTAACTTTCCACCATCCACACCGCTAACACGA